>CAJLVJ010000024.1 GCA_905210085.1 uncultured Collinsella sp.
CCGCCCGACGCTGCAAACGCTCCTAAGCGGCAATCTGGCGTTCAATCGTCGGGCATGGCCACAAGGCCTATGCCCTCCTCTTTCACGCCACCTTGCTCGCCTAGGAGCGTTTTCGCTGTCCGTCCTCAACCTGTGATTCCGGCACGGTTCGCTTCGGTAGTCGTTGGGGATGTTCTTGTTTGACTAGTCATTTAAGAACGTCCCCAACGACTATCAACTAGGCTGCGATGGAGCAAACAGCCCACCATTTCCGAAACCTTTTCGCAACAATGCGCTCTTCGCGACCGTAGCGCCCGCTCACAACGTCCCCTGCGCTACACTTAGTCGCACTGTGGCGCTGCCGCGCCGCGCCCGAACCAAGGGGGACACTCATGAAGAACACTCAGCTGCTGCTGATCAACGATATGTGCGGTTACGGCAAGGTCGCGCTTTCCGCCATGCTGCCGGTGCTGTCGCACATGGGCTATCGCATTCACAACCTGCCGACGGCCCTCGTTTCCGATACGCTCAACTACCCCAAGTTCTACATCCACGACACCACGGAGTACGTGCGCCAAAGCCTCGCTATCTGGGAGGAGCTCGGCTTTGAGTTCGACGCCATCTCGACCGGCTTTATCGTGACCGAGGAAGAGACGCGCATCATCTCGGACTTTTGCCACCGCCGCGCGCAAAAGGGCACCAAGGTGTTCGTCGATCCCATCATGGGCGACAACGGCAAGCTCTACGCCGGCGTGCCCGAGTCCACGATTGGCCTTATGCGGCATCTGCTGGAGTGCGCAGACTACGCGGTGCCCAACTATACCGAGGCGTGTCTGCTTGCCGACAGGCCAATCGCCGAGCAAATCACGCCCGACGAGGCCCGCGCCCTTGTGGACGCCGTGCGCGAGCTGGGTGCCAAGTCGGTGGTCATTACGAGCGCCGTGGTCAATGGCACGAACGCGGTTATCGGTTACGACCATGTGGCGGGGGAGTACTTTACGATTCCCTTTGAGCTCATTCCGGTTTATTTCCCGGGCACGGGCGACACGTTCTCGGCGGTGCTCGTCGGCCGCGTTATGGCAGGTTGGAGTCTGCAGCGCGCGACGTCCGATGCCATGCGCGTGGTGGCTGAGCTTATCGAGCGCAATGCCGACCAGGAGGACAAGTCGGCCGGCCTTCCCATCGAGGCCTGCTTGGACGTGATCGACCATGAGTAACGCTGGCGAGGGCGGCATCAAGCCTGCGGGCGAGAGCAAGCCGCTCGGTGCGCCGCGGGGCAAGCGTCCGCGCATCCGCGTGAGCTGCGTGGACCAGCTAGGCACATGCCGCTGCCATCACGGGCACAAGCCGGGTGACGTCTTCGACTTCGACCGAGACCGCGGCAAGATGTGTGCCATGGCCTGCCATGTGGGATTTCCCTATATCGATATCCTGCGCTATGGCGGGACCGTGCCCGGCAACGAGCCAGGCACGGCAAAGTTCTGCTGTCCCGAGGTCGATACGCTGAACGTCTGGCTTGCTGAGATCGTCGACGAGTAGTTGAGCGCAATGTGACAAAGGGACAGTCCCTTTGTCACATTCGCGGGTGGTGTCCCTTCTTTTTGCGTATAATCTCAAATCTCTGCATTTCATCCGATTTTAGGTTCTAAAAATTCTGCGTTTCATCGATAATCAAGCGTATAAAACTTTGCATTTCATTTGATGACACTGAGGGGAGAGCCTATGCTGCGCAGGAAAATAGCGGCAGAGCTGGAGCGCTGGCTGAAGTCTGCCGAGCAAAAGGCCTTATTCATTACGGGTTCTCGCCAGATTGGCAAAAGCTATTCGATTCGCGCATTTGGCAAAGCCAACCATGCAACCTACATCGAGCTTAACCTCATGGAAAATCGCCAGGCAAAAGATGCTCTTCTCGAGGCGCGGGATGCCGATGATTTCATCAGCAGGGTGACGCTTCTTTCGGGAAAGTCGATTGCACCAGGCAAAACGCTCGTGTTTATCGATGAGGTCCAAGAGGCCCCCGACATCATGACAATGGCAAAGTTCCTTGTTGAGGACGGGAGGTGCCGTTGGGCGTTTTCGGGGTCAATGCTCGGGACTCAGTTCAAGGGCGTCAGGTCCTATCCCGTGGGGTATGTTCACGAGCTTAGGATGTTCCCACTCGATTTTGAGGAGTTTTGCTGGGCAATCGGGGTGAGCGAGGGGGCTCGCCAAACGATACATGACGCGTGTATCAGCGAGAGGCCCGTTCCTGATTATATTCATGACGCGATGATGGCAAACTTCAGGACCTATACCGTTGTCGGCGGAATGCCGGAGGTCGTGCAACGTTTCCTTGACACGCAGGGCGACCTTGCCTCTGTTCGTCAGCTACAGTCAGAGCTCAACGAACAGTACCGGCGGGATATCTCCAAGTATGCAAGCGGGCGAGCCCTTCAGGTGCAGAGCATCTACGATCAGCTCCCTATTATGCTCGAGGGCGAAAACAAGCGCTTCGTGCTCAATTCCATTGACCCCAAGGCGCATTATGAGAAGTATCAGCGAGATTTTGTATGGCTTGTCGATGCCGGCGTTGCTCTCAAAGCCGATATCGTAACCGAGCCAAAATCGCCTCTGCTCAAGACGGCACGGCCATCGCAGTTCAAGTTATATCAATCGGATACGGGCATGTTGATGGCGCGCTACCCCGTTGGAGTCGCCCAAGCGGCGTATCTTGATAGCAAGGAGCCCAATCTGGGCGGCATTTACGAAAACGTGGTGGCCCAGCAGCTGGCTGCCCAAAATCGCCAGCTTTACTACTATCAGACAAAAAAGCGCGGTGAAGTGGACTTTGTGGTCGATGGACCGGATGGGACGGCTGTTCCGATCGAGGTTAAATCGGGCTCCTATTACCACGCGCACGCTGCGCTCGGTCATGTGCTTGATACGGCTGAATATGGCGTAAGGCTCGGGATTGTTTTCTCGAGAGGCAACGTTGAGCGCAACGGAGCGGTTCTCTATTTGCCGCTATATGCGACCTGGGCCCTTTCGGATGTTTTGGGCGACTCCTGCGCCGAGGGGATAAAGCTGGAGGTCAAGCCGGTCTAGGGCCAGTCCCGGATGTGACAAAGGGACAGTCCCTTTGTCACATCCATGAGCGTGGATTATCTCCCGTTTAGAGCGCACTCGAACGCTCAAAGTGGGAGAAAATCCACGCTCGTTTTATGCCGATGGCGTGGCCCGTGTGCCCGCGCCGCCCGAGCGCCTACAGCTGCTCGAGCATGGCGGTGCAACCGGCGAGTACATCGCGGTAGGTGGCGTCGAAATTGCCGGTGTACCAGGGGTCGGCCACGTCGCCGGGGCGATCGGTCCAATCGAGCAGGCGCGAGATCTTGCCATCGGGGTCCTTCCCAAAAATTCGGTACAGGGCGCGGGCGTTCTCGTCGTCCATATAGACAATGTGGTCCCAGTCGCCATACTCCGCGCGACGCACCTGACGTGCGCGATGTGCGACGACGGGAATCCCGACCTCGCGTAGCTTGGCAACGGTACCGTGGTGTGGCGGGTTGCCGATCTCCTCGGTCGAGGTCGCCGCGGAATCGATGGCAAACTCCGCCTCGCGCCCAGCGCGGCGCACGAGCTCGGTAAACACCGACTCGGCCATCGTCGAGCGGCAGATGTTTCCATAGCAGATAAACAGTACACGTTGCATATGCGGTTTCCTTTCGATCGCCATCATCGAGCTCGAGTATCGCATCTACGCCTGCGCCATCGCCCTCTTGCGTTCCCAGCGAGCCAACTTAATCGTCACCAGCGTAAGCACCCAGGCCACAAGCGAGAACGCGGCACCCACTGCGCCTACATATGCAATGCCAACGCTGCTTACCACGGCGCCGCCCACTGCGGTGCCAAACGAGATGCCGACGTTAAACGCCATGGGCTCAACCGAACTTGCGAGTACCATCGACTTGGGGTGGCGGCTGCGTGCCACATCCATAAAGTGTGTGATGCACGACACCGAGAACAGGTACATGAGCAGCGCCAAGCTAAAGACAAAGACCAGCGCGAGCGGCATGGTGCCGCCCAAAGCAAACAGCCCGAGTAACGCCGCAGCCTGCAGCACAAACGTCACGAGTAGCGCCTTCATGCCAAAGCGCGCATCGATCCATCCGCCCAGGATGTTCGAGATCAGGCAGAATACGCCGTAGGCCATAAGCGTGGTACTGGCTTCGACCGTGCCCATACCCAGCACCTGCTCAAGATAAGGCGTCACGTAGCCGTAGAACACATAGACCGAGCCCACGCCAAACAAAAAGATGAGCATGCCGGTGATGATGCTCGGTTCGCGCAGCAGCCCCGCCTGCTCGCGAAAGGTGGCAGGTTCGTCGGTTTGCCCAGCGCGCGGCATAAACATCACGAGCGCTCCGCAGATCAGAACGGCAAAGGCCAGCGTGCCATACATGGCCACGTGCCAATCGAGTGTGTCGGCCACAAACTTGCCGATCGAAGTGACAAAGACCATTGCCACGGAAAACGCACCATATACCACCGAGATGGCAAGCGAAGTTTGCTGCGGAGACAGAAGCTCGGGGATGTACGTCACGCCCACGGCGAGCAGTGCGCCCGAGACGGAGCCCAAGATGATGCGCGAGGCGAACAGCACTTGAAAGTTGGGTGCCAGCGCCATGACCAGATTGCCGAGCACAAAGACGATGCTATAGCACACGAGCAGTTGGTAACGACGGAAGCGCCCCGTGCTGAGCGCGAGCACCGGCGTCGCGATAGCGTAGATCAGTGCGAACACGCTAATAAGTTGGCCTGCGGTGGCAAGCGATACGCCGAGTTCCGTTGCCAAGTCGCTTTCGATGCCGATGACCACGAACTCGGAGCAGCCGAGCGAGAATCCCAACAGCACGAGCAGCGCCAGGCAGAGCTTGGTGCGCGCGGGGGAGAGCGCGGCGGCGGTTGACTTACTTTTAGGCGTGGTTGCGGCGGTCAAGGTTGTCACTCCAATGTCGCATGAATAAGCGGGATTCAATCCCTGCAACTCTAACAGAATGTGACAAAGGGACAGTCTCTTTGTCACATTCGCGGCGTGGCTGCCGCCCAAACCGTCACAACATTCGATGAAAATCTCGAAAACGAGGAAAAGCGTCGAATGTTGTGATGGTTTTCCTATCTGTGCCGGCGAGCCGCCGTGCCGTCTGGGGGTATAAGGCTAGCAAGCGTTTATTTGCGAGGCCTAAGGGGCGCCCCGTATGGATATCGATAACTTTGAATGGTGGTATAGCGAGGGTGAGGCTCCGGACGAGGAATGGGACGAGCCCACGCCGCGTGACGTGTCGAGCGACGAGGACGGGACCGGCAACGACGTCGCCGTCGACTCGGATGCTGCCTCCGACCCTGTCGAGCCCCTGACCTTCGAACAAGCTTGGGCCCAGGCCGAGGCAGACGAGGCCAAGGCTGACGCTACGGCCACGCTCGGCGAGCCGGCCGACATGTCAATCTCGCCGGCAAAGACCCCGCAGCCGCGCCACACCATCGATCCCGGCAGCACGGCATCCTTCAGTATTCTCGACGTGCCCTCGCAGGGTGCTCAGGCGCCCGCGCCCACACGTCGTCCCAATCTGTCTCGCGAGGAAGATGCAGGACGTCGCTCTCCGCTCGGCCCCATCCTTATCGCCTTCATGGCCGGCGTTATCGCATGCTCGGTAATTGGAAACGTCTGGAGCCATGTTGAACAACAGCGAAAAGACGCCGCCAAGGTCGAGATGTCTATCGAGCAATCGCTCGGCCGCACGCGCTCGGTACATGTGTCGGTCGAGGTCAAGGACGGCGCGACGTGGGACACCGCGCGCGGCGACAGCCAAATGCTCATTCACATCGTGGGGCGCACGCTCAAAGGGCAGACGATTGACGAGTATCAATACGTCAATTCCGCTGGTGACGGCATCGAGCTTAAGCCCGGCGACTACGAGCTCACCGTCGATGAACTGCCCGTCGCCACCGACGGTACGCGCTTCCGTGCCTCAAAGCGCATGGTCCCCGTGAGCTTTAACTCACAGGCGCTCGACACGGTCGACACTACACCGCAGGGCGGGTTCGACCTTTACGTGGATACCCAGTAGGCGCCCGCCGCTCATTCCGCTACGGCTACTCAATAATCGCCTGCCGTCTCGCCGCCAAGAGTGGGACAATAGCCCTCGACACTATTGTTTACTTTTGGAGGAAGTAGCATGTCTACCGTCACTACCATCAAGCGCGGCGGCCTCACCGCGGCCATCGATTCCATGGGCGCCCAGCTCACGAGCCTTGCCCTCAACGGCAACGAGTATCTGTGGCAGGGCGACCCGGCCTTTTGGGGCAAGCACGCGCCCATCCTGTTCCCCATTGTGGGCTCGCTGCGCAACAACACGGCGACGTCTGCGGCCGGCACCTGCGAGATGCCGCGCCACGGCCTCGCGCGCATCGTCGAGCACAAGCTGGTCGAGGTTTCGGAGGACGGCTCCTCGGTAACGTACGAGATCACCGACACGCCCGAGTCGCTCAAGGCCTTTCCGTTCCACTTTAAGCTCAACATGACCTATGCCCTGACTGGTGACGCCACACTTACCCAGACCTTTGCCGTCACCAATACCGGCGACGTGGACCTGCCGTTCTCGGTGGGCGGCCACCCCGCATTTAACGTACCTGCTCCCGGTGCTGAGGACGAGGCATTCGAGGATTACGAGCTGGCGTTTACCGAGGCTTGGACCAACGAGGCCCCCATCATCACGCCCGATGGCCTCATGACGTTCGAGGGTAGCTACAAGGCTCCCGATAACTCGGACGTGCTGCCCATCACGCACCGCAGCTTCGATAACGACGCCATCATGTTCACCGATACCCCGGGCTCCACGCTCACGCTGCGCGGCCGCAAGTCGGGCCGCGGCGTCAAGATCGACTTTGAGGGCTTTAAGTACATCGGCGTGTGGTCTGCCGCCAACGACGCCCCGTTTGTGGCGCTCGAGCCCTGGACCGGTCATACCACCACGGACACCGAGGACGACGTCTTTGAGCACAAGGTCAACACCATCACCTTGGCTCCCGGCGAGACGGACAAGCGCAGCTTTAGCGTTACCTTGCTCTAGAGGTTCCGCCGCTCGGTCGATGCTGCGCGCCGTCCAGAGCGATAATTTGTCATTCAAAAGGCAAGGCATGGCCAGAAGGTTTATGCCTTGCCTTTTTCATGCCTAGTCGTTTAAGAACGTCCCCAACGACTACCAATCGTTTTCAGTTCGTAAACTTGTATATATGCATTTATATATGCATTTGCTGGAGGTGGCGCTGAGCGGTATCCTGTTAAGTTATCAGCATACGATTCAACAGGGAAGGCAGATTATGCATTCTCCCCAACAGTGCGATGCACAGCGCCAGCCGGTATGCAGCCGTCGCATCTTTTTGGGTAGCGCTCTCGCTGCGAGCGCTTCCGTCGTCGCCGGCGCGCTCGCCGGCTGTCAGCGTCCGTCCACGCTCAAAGTGGTTCAGCCCACGACGGGCGGCGGTCGCGACGACCTGTCCGATTCCGTGATCGGCAAGGACAAGATCCGCATTGGCATGGAGGCGGCCTACGCCCCGTACAACTGGCAGGTTTCCGAAGCCAGTGAGTACACCATCCCCATCGATAACGTGCAGGGCGCCTATGCCGACGGCTACGACGTTCAGATCGCCAAGGTTGTCTGCAAGGCCCTCGGCGGCGAGCCCGTTGCCGTTAAGCAGAGCTTTTCGGGCCTCATCGATTCGCTCAACAACGGCCAGATCGACCTCATCATCGCTGGCATGAGCGCCACGCCCGAGCGCGAGGAGTCCGTCGGCTTTTCCGACCCGTACTTCATTGGCTACTTTGGCCTGTTCGTAAAAGAGGGCTCGCCCTACCAAAACGCCACCAAGCTCAGCGACTTCAGCGGCGCCACGGTGCTCGGCCAAAAGGACACCATGCTCGATACCGTCATCGACGAGATCCCGGGCGTCGTTCACAAGAACCCGGTCGATTCGGTCCCCACGGTGTTTTCGAACCTGCTGCAGGGCACCTGCGACGCCGTGACCTACAACACCGAGAACGAAAAGGGCTACATGGCCCAAAATCCCGGTATCGTCCCCATTCATTTTGCCGAAGGCGAGGGCTTTAAGCAGGAGGTCACGGCAAACGTCGGTTGCCGCAAGGGCTCAAAGAAGCTGCTCAAGATGATCGATAAGGCCCTCAAGGGCATCAGCCAGGAGGAGCGCGACCAAATGTGGGACGCGTGCCTCGACCGTCAGCCGGCATAGGGAGGCAGCATGAAAACCATCAATCGCCTGGCCTCCTTTATCAAGGCCGATCACCGTTACGTATACCTGGGCACGAGCGTCATCGCGGCGCTTGGCCTGGCGTTTAGCCAGCGCAACCCCACGCCGCTGAGCTTTTTGGCGCCCACTGGCATCTTCCAGGACTGCCTTTGGGCGATCCTGTGGGCTTGGGTCGTCGTGTCGGCGGCGGCACTCGTCACCAAGCTCATGCACTGGAACGACTATCGCGAAAAGTCGCCGTTCGCATCCGAGCGCTTCCGCCACGGCGCGCGCTTGGTCAGCTATGTCGTCGTTGCCATCGCGGCAATCTTCTTTATCGACCGCTGTGTCATGTCGTTTATCGACCTGGTGCGGGTGAGCATTGTCTCGGACTCCAATCCCAGCGACTTTCTGTCGAGCCTGGTCTACATGACCTACAAGAGTGGCGACTTCTTTATCCGCGGCATCGAGATTACCATCGCGCTTGCCACCTTCGGCACCGTCATCGCCTTCTTCCTGGCACTGCTCTTTGTGTTTTTGCGCATTCAGACGTTCGACCGCGTGGACAACGACTTGGTGCGTTTCTTTAAGAGTATCGGCCGCGGCTTCGCGACCGTCTACTCCACCATTGTGCGCGGCACGCCCATGATGGTCCAGGGCCTGCTTATCTATTACGCGGGCTTTACCGTTCTGCGCGGCATGGGCTTCGAGACCGCCCAGGCCAACCAGATCTGGAGCACCTTTACCGCCGGCCTCGTCACCATCTCGCTTAACTCCACCGCCTACATGATGGAGGTCCTGCGCGGCGGCATCGAGTCCATCGACGCCGGCCAGGCCGAGGCGGCGCGTTCGTTGGGTCTGTCGCAGTGGCAGGCCATGCGCAAGGTCGTGTTCCCCCAGGGCATTAAAAACGCGATCCCCGCACTCACCAACGAGCTCATCATCAATATCAAGGACTCGTCGGTGCTCTCGGTCATCGGCGTGTTCGACCTCATGTACGCCACCACCACCGTCGCCGGCGTGTACTACCGCCAGATGGAGGTCTACTGCGTGGCACTCGTGGTCTACCTGATCCTGACGCTCGTGGCGAGCCGCCTGCTCGAGGCCTTTGGCAAAAAGCTCGGCGCCGAGGCCCCGGCAACGTTGCCCAGCTCCAACTAGGCTCAAGACGAGGAGAATCATCATGGCAGATACCGCCACTACCGGCGTTGCGGCCGCCGCACAGACAAATGAGCCGCTTATCCGCGTCGAGGGCCTGCGCAAGAGCTTCGGCTCGCTCGAGGTGCTCAAGGGCATCGACCTGTCCGTCAATCCCGGCGAGGTCGTCACCATCATCGGCGCCTCGGGCTCGGGCAAGTCGACCTTCCTGCGCTGCCTCAACCTGCTCGAGACCCCGGACGCGGGCCACATCTGGTTCCACGGCCAGGACCTTACGGCCGAGCGCTGTAACATCAACAAGCTGCGTGAGGACATCGGCATGGTGTTCCAGGGCTTTAACCTGTTCAACAACATGGATGTGCTCGACAACTGCACGCTCGCGCCCGTCACGCTCAAAAAGATGAGCAAGGCCGAGGCCGAGAAAGTCGCGATGGAGCATCTGACAAGCGTGGGACTCGAAAAGTTCGCTCACGCTGCCGTGGGTCGCCTGTCCGGCGGCCAAAAGCAGCGCGTTGCCATCGCCCGCGCCCTGTGCATGAATCCGCAGATCATGCTGTTCGACGAGCCGACCTCCGCACTTGACCCCGAGATCGTGGGAGAGGTGCTCGAGGTCATGCGCAAGCTCGCTGCCGACGGCATGACCATGGTGGTCGTCACGCACGAGATGGCCTTTGCCCGAACCGTGTCCGACCGCGTGGTCTTTATGGACAAGGGCGTGGTGCTCGAGGACGCCGCACCGGCCGAGCTCTTCGGCAACCCCAAGCACCAGCGCACCCGCGAGTTCCTCTCGCGCTATCTCGAGGACAAATAACCAACCGCAAACGCTTACGTGGCAGGGCCGCTCCGGTGGGGCGGCCCTTGTCATCACAATCGAAAGGATGTCATGGCCGAGGTTTGGCGCTTTTTTGCGCATGAGGATGATTTTGCCGATATAGACGAGGCTGGTGCGTGCGAGCGCCTGGGCCGTGTGCTGTCGTTTCCGACTATTTCGAGTATGGATGCCGAGTCGGTGGACTGGCAGCCGTTCGACGACCTGCGCTCGTATATGCAGCGGGCTTGGCCGCACGTATTTACGGCGGGTAAGGTCGAGCTTATCGACCATTCGCTATTGGTGACGCTTGGCGGTTCCGACCCTGTCCTCAAGCCCATTATGCTCATGGGCCACATGGACGTGGTTCCCGTGGTACCCGGCACCGAGGCTGACTGGACGCATGCCCCCCTTAGCGGACATGTGGACGACACCTACATTTGGGGTCGCGGCGCCATCGATATGAAAGACCAGGTCGCAGGCATTCTCGAGGCGGTTGAGTATGCGCTCGCGCACGGCTGGGAGCACAAGCGTACCCTGCTGCTCGCCTTTGGCCAGGACGAGGAAACCACGCAGTACGGCGCAGGTGCCATCGGCCGCGCGCTCGAGGAGCGCGGCATTGAGCTTGAGTACCTGATCGACGAGGGCGACTACCGCATCGTTTCGGCTGCCGAGTATGGCGCGGGCGAGGGCTGGCTTATGCATGCCGACCTCGCGGAGAAGGGCTATGCCGATATCGTGCTCAAGACGAAGAGTGAGGGCGGGCATTCGTCCAACCCCTACGGCGGCACGTCGCTCGAGGTGCTCAGTCGTGCCATCACCGCAATCTGCGATATCGAGTGGCCGACGCGCGTGACCGACTTGCTTGCCGCCCAACTCGTCGAGTTGGGGCTCTACACGGCCGATGAAATTGCCGCCAACGGGGATGCCATTGTCCGCGATTGCCTCGCCAGCAAAAAGCTCTATCCGCTGGTGACGACCACCTGCGCGCCCACGCAGATCGAGGGTGGCAGCACCGGCGCCAACGTAATGCCGCAGGATATGTGGGCCAACATTAACTTCCGCATGCTCGAGGGTACGAGCGTGGCCGATGTCGTGGCCTGCTGCCGCGAGGCCGTTGCCACCGCTGGGCTCGCCGGCCGAGTCGAGGTCGAGCTGGGTCCCGGCAGCTCCGAGCCCTCGCCGTCCCCGCGCGTGGGCGGTCCGGGGCTCGAGGCCGTCCGCGCCATCGCCGCCCGCTATTTCCGTGATCCCAAGCCGACGGAGGAAAACGGATCGTCTGCGGTGGGCCAAGAGCCGATGAGCATCGTGCCCTCGACCGTGATTGGTGCAACCGATGCCGCCAACTACCAGCGCATTTGCCACGAGTGCATCCGCTTCTCCGCCTTTGTGGTCGACGATGACGAATGCGACCGCGGCGTCCACGGCACCAACGAGCGCATCACCCGTCGCGCCTACCTCCAAGGCATCCGCTTCCTCATCGCCCTGCTCCACACGCTCTAGCATGCGACAAAGGGACTGAGCCGATTTCATCGGTAATGAGACAAAAACTGTCATAGAATAAGACTAAGATATCTTAAGAGACATATGCTGGGGTTGGTATTTCTTGAACGACTGCGGGCATGTGCCAGACTGCCTCGGCCCCCCGGGGGGGTGCCCAGGCGGGTCGCCGTGTGACGGGGAGGGAAATTATGCAGGAGCTCAGAGAGGCGACGTCTCTACTCATGAATATGGTTACCGGGGGTGTCCCAGCAGGGAACTTCTTGGTGGACATCGGCCGCGCGAGCGGTGGTCCGTCATGTCTTATGGCCGTCGTTGCGGGCTGCGCCCGGTCTCGCCATATGTGATTGTTCTGGCCCTCGCCGTCGTGCTGACGGCGAGTTTCTTCCTGCCGACCCGCGCGGAGGCGGCGGTTTCGGACCACACGGTTCCGTTTCCGAACCACACGGTTCCGACGATTTCGCCTTCGGGGACAACAATCAACCTGTTTGATTACTGGGTGAATCCCGATAACCATCTGTCGGTTTCCGGCAACGGCGGCATCAACAAGAACCACCGCTTCCAGTTCAAGGATCAAGGAGCCAGCGAGGAACTTAACCAGTATACGGGTGGCTCCCGGGTCCGCACCGGCATCGTGAACAATGTTCTTGCCGGTGGTTACCCGAAACTCACCGGCCGCTGGGAGGGAGAATCCCTCGGCTACCTGTTTGATTCCTCCGTCCAGACGGGCAAGATATCCCATATGGGTGTGACGGGTCTGTTGCAGGCCAAGGGTGGCTACTACGAGTATGACAGCTCGCGGAACTACGCGGCGTACAACGCCAATAAGAATGCATTTGATGTCTACAATGCTGCCGGCGTTATGCAAGCGGGGGCTGAGCCTCATTCAGTAGGCCAGTTCTTCCCCTTCGATGCGGCCGAAGAGGTATTCAAGGAAGAGGACGGCAAACTCGTCCCGAACGGCATTACGTCGCAGAACAACGGACCCCTCAACCATTATTTCGGCCTCTCCATGTCGTCGCGCTTCGTGCAGCCGAAGGATGGCAAAACGAACGCTGACAAGCCCATGACCTTTGAGTTCGCCGGAGACGACGACGTCTGGGTGTTCATTGACGATGTCCTCGTGGGCGACATTGGCGGTATCCACACCAGTGCTGATCTGACCATTAACTTCCAAACGGGCGACATCAGCGTTAACAATTCCGCAAATGGCACGCTGAAAAGCAAGTTCAAGGATGCGGGGCGGGATATTTCGGGCTTCAACGGCAACACCTTCGCTGACGGCACCAACCACACGTTCAAGTTCTTCTACTTGGAGCGTGGCGCCACCGACTCCAACATGAGGCTCAAGTTCAACCTCGTGACGGTTCCCGAGTCCGACATTATCAAGTTCGACCAGGATGGCGGTCTGGTGGAGGGCGCTCAGTTCGAGCTGTACAAGACAGACAAGAGCTTCGCTGACACGACTACTAATTCGGAAAAACTACTTGGCTCCGGCACCACGGACGCGAATGGACAACTGACGCTCACGAATAAAGTGGACAACGGCGTTATCAACTTCGATGACCTTTATAGTAAAGACCATAATTGCCGGTACTACCTCCTGAAGGAAACAAAGGTGCCCGAAGGTCACCGCTCGAGCCTCACGGCAACGGACGGTAGCATGCAGTTCGAGTACGTGCCCGCGAGCGACGAGAACGGCGCGGGCGGCGTCATCATCAACCGCGGCGGTATGGACGCGGACAGCTCCGTTTGGCAGAGCGGTGCGTTCGCCGGCTCGAAGGAGACCATCACCGCGCCGTCGACCGTGTACCAGGCGGGCGATGACTCGATGAAGCCAGGCAGTACTGTTGATATGAAGCGCGGCACCCTGTTCGCAGTAGTTTTCAAGCGCGATAAAAGCAAGAACGCCTGGCACGCCGTGTCGGGCGACCCGACGAAGGGGTATACCCTCGCCGGCGCCCAGGGCATGGCCGGCGCCATCGAGGCGGCGAAGAAGGACCTGTACGCCTTCACGCTCAACACTAGCGGCCAGTACCAGGTAGAGATTCCGTATCTGCCCGGTGACATCTCCAAGTACTACTACTTGCTGAGCGGTGATGCCCGCAAGAATGCCGAGTACGCGGTGGCCATCTACTACACAACGGCGAGCTCCATCGCCGACGCGAATACGGACAACACGGTCCATGTGTTCAGTGATGACCTCCGCGGTGACCAGGTGAACTTTAAGCGGCAGTTCGCCACGAGCCTGCTCGTCACGAACATCCAGAACCGCCTGTTCGTGCAGAAGACCGATACCGAGGGCAACCCCGTAGACGGCGCGAAGTTCGGCTTGTACACGGACGGTCAGGTGACAACAGACGCGAACGGCAAAGTCGTGCTCAACGGCGACCAGATCCCCTACGACACCTTGACGACGGGGCAGGTCAGCAACCCGATCCAGCTCGAAGGGGCGGGCATATTCCCGTGTACGAGCGACGGCAACAAGCCGCTCGTGAAGGGCGCCTACTTCCTAAAGGAGGTCTCGGCGCCCAAGGGCTTCCTGCTTAACGACACGCTCACCAAGGTGATTGTGGACGATTACGGCGTCCATGCCGATGCTGGTACGGCCGATGACGGCGTCTCGACGTTCGTGGGGCCGGGCGCGCTTATGAAGAGTCTGGGCCAGTTTGGCGCAGAGGGCGACATCGACAACACACTCACGTGGATCAAGGGTATGCGGCAGACATCGGATGGCGTGACCGATGGCGGTAATCTTTCGTGGAGCGATGTCGATTCCGCCGGTGCCGGCGACACGGTACACCTCAAGTACGGCACCAACGGACGTATCTACCAGTATGGGCCCACCAAGGCGGGCGAACCCTACCGCCTGGAGACCGAGACGGGCTGGATACGTATGGGCATCACGCAGGATGAACCTGGTGTCGCTAATGCGAAAGGCGCCCGCGCCGATCTGGGCGACATGAACCTGAATGCCCTGTTCACGGGCGCCACCTGCGTGCGCGTGGCGAACGAACGCGAGGCGAGCCTCGAGGTGACGAAGAAGGTTGACGTGCCCGATGGCCTGACGGGCAATAAGGACGCGGGGTTCACCTTCAAGTTCACCGTGCCCGAGGGGAAGACCTACAAGGCTGCAGTGTTCGAGAAAGCGGGGACTGCGGGCGAGCGGCGGGTCGGCAACGTGTTCAACCTGACGAACGGCTATTCACAAACCATCAAGGCCGACGAGACGATTCGCGTGTACGGTCTTAGCGAGGGCGACGAGTACACGGTGCAGGAGCTGACCGGCGCAGACCAGATGCCCGCGGGCTATAAGCTGACCGGCCGCAAGCAGGGTGCCACGGATCTGAAGGACGCAGGCGATAGCGTCACCGGTAAGATCGCGAAGCAAAATACCGACGGCACGTTGGCCGAAGCCAACAAGCTGGTGTTTACCAACACTTACACGGCGGAAGCCAGCGACAAACTGACCCCACAGGTAACGAAGAAGATCTCCGGCACCGAGAGGACGGACAAGAAGTTCTCGTTCACGCTGGCTGCCACGTCGAAGACGAAGGATAAGATTGACGCCGGCGATCTGGAGGATGACGGTCTAAAGGGTGACACACCCTCGGAGTCCAAGACCACGAAGGGGGAGATCACCGGCAAGGACGGTCAGCCCCTCAACTTCTCCGACATGACATTCAACAAGGCAGGCGACTACACGTTTACGCTCACCGAGGCCCACGGGGAAGATGACGATTCTAATACGACTGGTGTGCAGAACGCTGGTTGGACGATGGACGATTCCACCTACACCGTCACGGTGAAGGTTGAGGACAAGAATGCCAAGCTGACTGTCACAGGCGTGGCGGTGGAAAAGGACGGCGATGACAAGAGCGAGACGCTTGAGGTCAAGAACGGCGAGGTGAACCTCGCCACCTTTACCAACAGCTATGCTGCGAAGGGTTCCGTGACCCTGGCGGCGAAGAAGCGCTTTACGGGCGGTGCGCTCGCGGGGAACGATTTCTCGTTTGCTCTGTACAAGGGTGACAAGGCGGAAGGCACGCCCCTTGAGACCGTCACGAACGACGAGAACGGCAACATTACCTTCCAGCCCATCAACTACACCGAGGCCGGTGACTACGACTACACCATCAAGGAGGTGAAGGGCGCCGACCTGACCGTCGTCTACGACGGTCAGGAAGTGAAGGTCAAGGTCAGCGTCACCGATAACAAGAACGGCACGCTGGGCGCAACCGCCACCTACGGCGGCGATGAGGCCGTTCCGACCTTCACCAACTCGAAGCCGACGACGGACGTTACCGTCGAGGCAACGAAGACCCTCACGGGCAAGGCGCTGACGGACGGCGCGTTCGCCTTCGGCCTGTACGACCAGGACGGCAACGAGGTCGCCAAGGGCGCCAACGACCGGGACGGCAAGGTCAAGCTGGCCGTCAAGGGCCTGAACCTGGGCGAGTACGACTACGCGCTCAAGGAGGTCGCTGGCAGCGATTCGACCATCACCTACGATTCCACGGAGGTGAGGGTTCACGTCTCGGTGAAGGCGGAGGGCGACAAGGCGAAGGCGACCGTCACTTACGACGGCAAGAACGATATCCCGACCTTCAAGAACACGTATCAGCCCGCCGAGACCTCGGTGACGCTCGCGGCGAAGAAGGCCTATGTGAAGTCCGACAGCACGCCGGCTGCGCTCAAGGGCGGCGAGTTCGCCTTCGACCTGTACGAGGGCGATCTGACGGCCGAGCAGCTGAAGGGCAAGCAACCCATCCGGAGCGCCAAGAACGGCGAGGACGGCACCGTCACCTTCCCGGCCATCAACTACACCAAGGCCGGCGAGTACAAGTACACCATCGTGGAGAAGAAGGGCGACCTGTCCCACGTGACCTTCGACGACGCGGTGCACCATGCTGCGGTGAAGGTCATGGACAAAGCTGGCAAGCTGGACGCCGCCGTTGCCTACGATGGTGACAGGGCCGATGCCCCCACCTTCACGAACACCTACACCGCAAAGGGATCCGTGGAGCTGACGGCGACCAAGGTCGTTGCGGTCGCGCCGGGCTTCACGCACGACACCAAGCTGAAGGGCGGCGAATACACGTTCGAGCTGAAGGACGCCGACGGCAAGGTGCTCGACACCGCGAAGAACGAGGCCGATGGCACGGTGAAGTTCACGCGCGACTTCGAGCTCTCCGACTTGGACGGCGCCGCGAGCAAGGACTTCACCTACACCATCGTGGAGCAGCCGGGCGCGGAGCCGGGCATGGTCTATGACAATCATGCCCTCACCTATACGGTGACGGTCACAGACGGCGGCAACGGAGCGCTGAATGCGAAGGCGATCGTGACGAGCGTATCCGGCTCGGATACCTTCACCAACACCTACCAGCCGGCCGCGACCGGTCTGGCCCTCGGTGCGCAGAAGAGCTATGTGAAGAAGGACGACAACACGCCGATCGTCCCCAAGGACGGCGAGTTCACCTTCGATGTGTACGAGGGCAAAATGACTGCTGAGCAGCTTGCCGGGGCCAAGCCCGTCCGGACCGCGACCAACGGCGCGGACGGAAGTGTTAACTTCGACGCCTTCTCCTACGCGAAGCCGGGCACGTACGAGTACACTATCGTGGAGCGGAAGGGTGATCTGGCCTACGTGACCTACGACGACGCGGTGCATCATGCCGTGGTGACGGTTGTGGACAATGCCGGCACGCTGCAGGCGAGCGTCGCCTACGACGGCGCGGACGCCACGAAGCCCACCTTCACCAACACCTACAAGGCGAAGGCGACGAACTCCGGCGCGATCGCCCTCACCAAGAGCGTTGACGTGCACGACGGCAGCTATCAGCTAAAGGCGGGAGACTTCGCCTTCGAGCTGGTGGGGTCTGACGGTACGGTGCTCCAGACCCAGAAGAACGACGCCAAGGGCAAGGTTTACTTTAACGAGCTGACCTTCGACCATGCGGGCACCTTTCCCTTCACGGTCCGTGAGGTGCAGCCGACGGACGGCGCGCCGGGCGTGCCGGGCGTGACCTACACCGGCAAGACGTACACCCTGACCTACGTGGTGAAGGACAACAACGACGGCAAGCTGGTGGTAGAGAGCTCTACGGTGAAACCGAGCGAGGGCACCGAGAACGGCGTCACCCCCAATACCATGACGTTTGCGAACAGCTACCAGCCGGGTCAGACCTCCTACCAGATCTCTGGCACCAAGGTGCTTGAGAATGCCGACCCGGCCACCACGCGGACGCCCGCCGATGGCGAGTTCACATTCGCGCTGATTGACGTGGCCACCGGGCAGGAGATCGACCGGACCACGAACGTGGGTAAAGCGTTTACCTTCAAGGCCATCTCGTACACCGCAACTGGTTCGCATGCGTACCAGGTGAAGGAGGTTGCGGGCCAAGATGGCACCATCACTTACAGCGATGCGGTGCTGGACGTAACGGTGAACGTGACCGATGACGGCAGCGGCCAGCTGACCGCGACGGCGAACAAGACGGCTGCGGATCTGACCTTCACCAACACCTACACGCCGACGGCAACGACGGCGACGATTACCGGAACGAAGGCTCTGACCGGCCGCGACCTGGCCGAGGGTGAGTTCTTCTTCGACCTGAAGGACGCCGACGGTAACGTGGTGCAGACGGTGCAGAACGGCGCCGACGGCACGTTCGGCTTCGCGCCGCTGCAGCTGGACAAGGTGGGGACGTACGTCTACACCGTGTCCGAGCGGGCAGGGGCGACGGCGAACGGCGTCACCTACGACACGACGGTCTTTACCGCGACGGTGACGGTGACGGAGAATGCGGAGACGCACGCGCTGGAGGCGCAGGTTGCCTACAGCAAGGGCGGCAAGGCTGCGGATGCGGTGGCGTTCAGCAACAGTTACGCGCCGGCCGCGACTGAGGTGAAGCTGGGGGCCTCCAAGGTGCTGAGCGGCGAGGACCTGAAGGAAGGGCAGTTCTCCTTCCAGCTGAAGGATGCCGACGGCAAGGTGCTGCAGACCGCAAAGAACGCGGCGGACGGCACGGTGGGCTTCGAGGCGATCTCGTACGACAAGCCCGGAACGTACGCCTACAGCATCTCCGAGGTGGACGACGGTCAGAAGAACGTGACGTACGACGCGGCCGAGCACCGGGTAACGGTGACGGTGACGGACGACGGTGAGGGCCATCTGGTGGCGACGATAACCTATGACGGCGCCGTGGCGCCGGTGTTCAAGAACACGTACACGCCGCCGACCACCCCGCCGACGGAGCCGCCCACCAATCCGCCGAGCAAGTCACCGGTGCCGAAGGAGGAGAAGCCGGGTCTGCCGTATACGGGCGATACCAGCTTGTCGCCGATGGCCCTGGGTGGCATCGCGGGCGGCGCGGTGGTGCTGATCGCCGCAGGCGTTATCCTGCGGCGCCGGAACCGGTAGCTACGGCGGCCGAGAAGGGCTTTGATTGAGGGCGGGTGGTCGCAGGGCGCGGCCGCTCGCCCTTTTTGGTGAAAGGCTATGTTAACCCGCCGTTTGCACGTCCGGCTCCAGATGGAACTCGTACTCCGGCTCCATCATCTTCTTCCGGATCTTTTCGTAGCGCCCGTCGTCGAGCTGCTCGCGCATGAGCGACGTCCTGTCCCCGACGCGTGCGGCCTCGCGCAGCCATCTGAACCACATCAGGCAGCTGTGGAGCCTGCGGGTCGATACGCCCTTGAACCTCTCGAGGAAGTGGCCGAGCGAACCCTGCGCTTCAGCATCCTCTGGACCGTGTCCCGCTCGTACCCGGTGAGCCTACCGTGGGTCCTCGGGACCGCCCTCGCGGCGCCCTTCCCGCCCTTTCCGGACATGGCGTCCTCCGATCTCCCGGGGCCGGCCGATCCGGCCCTCAGGGTATCGGATTCCCAAATTTATCCGTATATGTGCGGATGAATGCGGGAGGCGTTCGGATGAAGTTGTATTCAAGGAAAGAGACTGACCCTTTGTCGCATTCCGTGCGGGTTATATGCAGGTATGCCTGCGCACGCTATCATGTATGGGTTAGACCGCAACTATGTACCTCATACGCGAAGGGATGCGCATGTATCTGAAGATCGACATGTTCTAGCTGGGCTTACCCCCGCAGTGGCGCCGCGCGCCCCATCAACTCTGCCGATTTTCGCCTTCACGCACATAAAGGAGTCCCGCCATGCGCGACAAGCTTGAAAAGATCATTAAGGCCTACGAGGAGCTCGAGAAGAAGCTTTCCGACCCGGCCGTCGCCTCCGACATCAAGGAGTTCACGCGTCTCAACAAGGAGTACGCACACCAGTCCGACCTCATCGCTGCCTCGCGCGAGTACATCGGCGCGCTCGATGACATCGAGGCCGCCAAGGAGATGCTCCGCGACACCAGCGATGCGGACGAGAAGGAGATGCTCCAGATGGACATCTCCGAGAACGAGGAAAAGCTTCCCCAGCTCGAGGAAGACATCAAGTACATGCTCATCCCGAGTGATCCCAACGACGACAAGAACACCATCGTCGAGATTCGCTCCGCCGCCGGTGGCGACGAGGCGGCCATCTTCGCCGGCGACCTGTACAAGATGTATCAGCGCTTTTGCGAGTCGCGCGGCTGGAAGACTACCGTGCTCGATTCCAGCCCCAGCGAGGCCGGCGGCTTTAAGTCCATTGAGTTCAAGGTCGAGGGCGACCGCGTCTACTCCGTTATGAAGTACGAGTCCGGCGTGCACCGTGTCCAGCGCGTCCCTAAGACCGAGTCCCAGGGCCGCATCCAGACTTCAACGGCTACCGTCGCCGTGCTTCCCGAGGCCGAGGAAATCGACGTCCAGATCAACCAGTCCGACCTGCGCATCGACACCTACTGCGCCTCCGGCCCTGGCGGTCAGTGCGTTAACACCACCTACTCCGCCGTGCGCATCACCCACCTGCCCACCAACACCGTGGTGCAGTCGCAGGAGCAACGTTCCCAGATCCAGAACCGCGAGGTCTGCATGCAGATGCTGCGTGCCCGTCTGTACGAGATGGAACTCGAGAAGCAGCAGGCCGAGCTCGGTGCCGAGCGCCAAAGCCAGATCGGCCACGGTAACCGTTCCGAGAAGATCCGTACTTACAACCAGCCCCAGGACCGCGTGACCGATCACCGTATCGGCTTCAACTCTACCTACAACGGCGTCCTTCTGGGCGATCAGCTCGGTACCGTCATCGAGGCGCTCGCCGCCGCCGAGCGAGCCGAGAAGCTGGCACAGGCTGTGTAGTAGGTTACGCGGTTCTACGAACCGCGTAACCGGTCGACGCTGCGCGACGTCCAGAGCGACAATTTGTCATTCAAAAGGCAAGGCATGACCAGAAGGTCTATGCCTCGCCTTTTTCATGCCAACTTGTTCGCTCTGGACGTCGCTCGCTGTCCGTCCTCTACCTGCGGCGTTGCCTTGCTCCGGATGCGGTATGCTCAACCTGCGGCGCCTTAGAGGTAGTCATTGGGGACGTTCTTAAATGACTAGGTTGGGTAAATTACTTTTCGAGTTTATTTAATCTGCTTTGTTAGGAATTAAGCTGCCTACCTGCTCAAAGTAATTTACGGCCTTCATTTGCTATCGAAAATATTGCTCGGAAAATCGTCCAAGAAGTCGCGGGGCTCTTTTTGGTGCGTCGCGCGTCAAGTGATTTGGCAAGTTCTTGGTTAGATATTGGACAGTTTTGGGGCAACCTTGCCAAAAGCTTGACGAATGCAAATCTAGACGTCGGCGAATGAACACTTTGAGCAAGTCCGGTGCAAAATTCTGGGCTGATTCTCGATAATCGCCTTCAATCGTCCCTTGCCAAGCGCTGGTCTCGCGTACAATCTGCTCCGACATTCGCGCGCCGCCCGGCGCATAAGAGGGGAGGAACCCATGGCAAACGAGATTTGGACCATCAAGCGTTGTCTCGAGTGGACCAAGGAGTACCTGGCCGAGCGCGGCGAGGAGCACCCCCGTCTTTCTGCTGAGTGGCTGCTCTGCGCTGCCACGGGCTTGGCACGCATCGACTTATATATGCGCATGGACGAGATGCTCGACGCGGCCCAGCTCGAGACCATGCACGCGGCGGTCGTCCGCCGCGCCAAAGGCGAGCCGCTACAATACATCACGGGCAGCACGCAGTTTCGCATGATCGACGTCGCGTGCGCCCCCGGTGTGCTCATTCCGCGCCCCGAGACCGAGATGCTCGTCGAGGAAGTCCTCAATTATCTGGATGCCGAGGTGCTGAGCCCCGAGGCTGCTGCCCGTCAGCGTGTTGAGCTGCCTTGGAACGATGAGGTCGAGGAGGCACGCAAGGCCGAGGCCGCGCTGGCAGACGAACGGGCGACCGCCGAGCGCCGTGCCGCTAACCTGACAGCTGCCGATGAGGCGGCGCTAGGCGGCGACGTACTGGGCAGCCGTGCCTATGCCGAGGAACTGGCCGACCGCGAGGCCGAGGAAGCCGCCGCGCAGGCAGCAGAAGCCGAAGCCGCGGAAGCCGCCGAGTCCGAGCTCGACGAATTCGGCATCGCCATCGAGGGTGCCGACCAGGAGACGGCTTCAGCTCAGGATGCCGCTTCGCCTGCCCCAGCCGAGCCCCGCATCGCCCGCGTTCTCGAGGTCGGCTGCGGCACGGGTTGCATCTCGCTCTCCCTTGCCTGGGAGCGCCGCGGCCACGTTACCTGCACCGCCACCGATATCGAGCCGCGCGCTATCGATCTGGCCACCAAAAACCGCGACGCGCTCGGTCTCACATCCGATGAGGTCGCCTTTAGCCTCACGAACCTGGTGAGTTCCATTCCCCGCGAGGAGTGGGGCACCTTCGACGTGCTTGTCTCCAACCCACCTTACATCCCGACCGGCGTCATGCGCTCGCTGCCGCACGAGGTCAAGGACTTTGAGCCCGACCTGGCGCTCGAGGGCGGCGCCGACGGCCTCGATATCTTCCGCCGCCTGCTCAATGCGGCGCCTTACATGCTGCGCGCCGGTGGCCTGTTTGCCTGCGAGCTCTACGAGGGTGCCCTCGATGCCGCGGCCGAGCTCTGTCGCCAGGCAGGCCTTTCGGACGTGCGTATCGTCCACGACCTCACCGATCGCCCCCGCATCGTTCGAGCCATCGTCACCGAGCCCAAGCAGCGCCAGTAATATTTATTAACTGGTTAACAAAAATTATAAAGTAGTTTATAATTAGGACGGCTGAAAGAGGTCGGCCATGCAACCTCCTACCTTTCGGGAAATCATTGCCCTACTCAAGCACGATGGATTCGTGAAGGTCGCGCAAGTCGGTAACCATGCTAAGTATGTTTCTGGTGACCGCGTTGTCACCGTGAACGGCTCTGGTGGTGATCGACCAAAGAAGGGCACGTGGGCAAGTATTCGTCGCCAAGCTGGATGGTAGTTGGAGGCAAAATGAGGCAGCGATTTACCTATGACTGCGTTCTCATAAAGGAAGACGACGGTTACTGCGCCAGCTTCCCGCAGATTCCCGGCGCCTTTGCCGATGGCGATACGCGCGAAGAAGCGATTGCCCATGCCGCTGAGGCGCTGATGGCGTTTTTGGCCGACGACCTCAACAACGGTTTGATTCCGGCAGGGTACGAACGCTCGGCCGAGGTCGTGGCCCTTTCAGTCGAAATCGACCACGAGGACGCTCGGGAAGCGGCGTGCCGAACATTTAAAGACGCAGCGCTGGACCTCAAAGTCTCCGCTCCGCGGATTACCGCGCTGGTCAAAGCCGGAAAACTCGATGTTGAACTCGTCGATGGCCGTCGGATGATAACGATAGACAGCATCGAGCGCTACGCCGCCCAAAGACGCCACGCCGGCAGGCCAAAGAAGTTCGTCGCGGTCCAATAACCCCCTCACTTTCACCGACTACTAGAGCCGCTCACCAAACCAACATGCGCTCTGGGCAAATAGGCTGAATGTTTCGTGCGAGAATGCCCCTCAGTAAACAAACTTTTACCAGAGCGTAAGGGGCTGGCATACACATGCAGACGGTCTATCGGGTATACGAGGGAGCGCGCGAGCCGCATCGGCTTGCAGTCGAGCGCACGGCCGAGCTACTCGGTCGCGGCGGCCTGGCGCTTATTCCAACCGAGACGGTCTACGGTGTCGCCGTGGCGGTCAACGCCTTCTCGGATGCCGTTCCACAAGATACAAGTGAGCCTCTGCCGTGGCCGCGCGATCCGCAGGCCACCGTCAACGGCGCCGCGGTCCCCGCACTCGGCACCGGCTATCGTCGTATCTTTACCCTCAAGCAGCGCGAGCTCACCCAAACGGTTGCCTGGCTGGTCGATGATGCCGAGGCACTCGACCGCTATGGCGTGGATATCCCTAATGAGGCCCGCGTGCTCGCCCGACGATGCTGGCCGGGCGCCCTGACTATCGTGGTCAAGGCGGCCCCCTGCGTGCCGACCTTTATGCGCGCCGCCGACGACACGGTGGCACTTCGCGCTTCGGCCTCGCCCGTGGTGCAAGCGCTCATCCGCGCCTGCGGCAGCCCTCTTGCCTGCACGAGCGCCAACACGCATGGCGCGCCCGCGCCGGCAAGTTTTGTCACGGTGGAGGAGCGCATCCTGGAGGGGGTCGATGTTGCCGTCGACGCCGGCGAGACCCCGTGTCGCGACGCCTCGACCATCGTGTCGTTCCAGCACGGCGGGCTCCAGATCCTGCGCCAAGGCGCACTTCCCGCATCAGAGATCGAACGGGTCCTGTCCGACCCGATGCAATAGAAAGGTGTAAGCGATGTCGTTGAATCTGGGCAGCCTGGGCATGGAAGATGCCTCGTTTAACTTTGGCGGTTCCTACATCATGGCGCTCGACTGCGGCACCACCTCGGTACTTGCGACCATCGTCGACGAGTACGGCTGCATCGTCGCGCAGGCACGTCGTAGCGTCAAAACCAGCTTCCCGCGTCCCGGTTGGATAGAGCAAGACCCCATGGAGGTGCTTGCCAGCCAGATCGGCGTGATGATGGAGGTCCAGTTTAAGAGCGGCATCCATTCTGACCGCATCGCCGCCATCGGTATCTCCAACCAGCGCGAGACCACGGTGGTGTGGGACCGCATAAGCGGCCAACCCATCTATAACGCCATCGTGTGGCAATGCCGTCGCACCGCACCTCTGATCGACGAGCTGGTCGAGCGGGGCGCAGAAGAGCTGGTGCGCTCCCGCACGGGACTCACGCTCGATCCGTATTTCTCGGCTTCCAAGGTGCAGTGGATCCTCGACAACGTCGACGGTGCGCGTGAGAGCGCGGCGGCGGGCGACCTCATGTTCGGTACCATCGACACCTGGCTCATCTACAACCTCACCGGCAGTCAGGTCTTTGCCACCGACTACACCAATGCCAGCCGCACGGCGCTCTTTAATATCCATACGCTCGATTGGGATGACGACCTGCTGGCGCTCTTTGACGTTCCACGTTCCATGATGCCCGAGGTTCGTTGGAGCTCGGGCGACTACGGCCGCGTCGCGAGCGACATCATGACCAACATGCCGCCCATCATGGGCGTGGCGGGCGATCAGCAGGCGTCGCTGTTCGGCCACTGCTGCTTCCATCCCGGCCAGACCAAAAACACCTATGGCACGGGTTGCTTTATGCTCATGAACACCGGCGACGAGGTCGTCGAATCCAAGAACGGTCTGGTCTCCACGATCGGTATCGCCGCGGACGGCAAGATCAGCTATGCGCTCGAGGGTTCTATCTTTGCCGCCGGCTCAACCATGAACTGGCTGCGCAACAACATGGGCATCATCTCGAGCGTGAGCGAGTCGGCACAACTCGCCGCTTCGATTAGCGACAACGAGGGCTGCTACTTCGTTCCCGCCTTTGCGGGTTTGGGTGCTCCCTGGTGGGACCCGCATGCCCGCGGTATCGTGTGCGGTCTGACCGGCGCCTCGAGCCGTGCGACCATCGTACGTGCCGCCTGCGAATCCATGGCATATCAGAGCTACGACGTGCTGCGCGCCATGGAGCAGGACGTGGGGCTTTCGATTGAGCGCCTGTCTGTCGATGGCGGTGCCTCGCGCAACGAGTTCATCATGCAATTCCAGGCTGACCTGCTGGATATCCCCGTGCTGCAATGCGAGACGGTGGAGACCACGGCAATCGGTGCCGCGTACTTGGCGGGTCTTGCCGTCGGCTATTGGGAAGACCTTGAAGAGCTGGAGCAAAATGCCCAGATCGTTAGGACCTTCCTTCCCCATATGTCCGCCGAGCGTCGCGAGCAAAACCTTGCGGGCTGGCGTGATGCAGTCAAGCGCTCGCTCAGTACCGCACAGTAGGGCTGCGATGGGCTGCTCGATACAACAAACCGCTAAACTTATGCATGGCGTGCGGCGGCAACATTGCTGCGCGCCTTGTCAGCAAGGCCGTTTTGCGGCCGCAACGAAAGGGGCAATCAACCCATGACCGTCACCTACGATGCGTCCCGTGTGACGCTTGTCGATCATCCGCTCGTCCAGCACAAGCTGTCGATCCTGCGCGACAAAAACACCGGCACCAACCAGTTCCGCCAGCTTGTGCGCGAGCTCGCACTTTTTGACGGCTACGAGGCCATGCGCGACCTGCCCATGGAAGACGTCGAAGTCGAGACCCCCATCACCACCGCAACGTTTAAGCAGCTTGCCGGCAAGAAACTCGCCATCGTGCCCATCCTGCGTGCGGGCCTTGGCATGGTCGACGGCATCCTCGACCTGGTGCCCTCCGCTCGCGTGGGCCACATCGGTATGGAACGCGACGAGGTCACCCACGAGCCGCATGAGTATTACTGCAAGATGCCTAAGGATATCGACCAGCGCATCTGCCTGGTTGTCGACCCCATGCTCGCCACGGGCGGTTCGGCTGAGATGGCCATCAGCTACCTGCGCGAGCGCGGTGTCAAGGATATCCGCATGCTGT
>CAJLVJ010000025.1 GCA_905210085.1 uncultured Collinsella sp.
GCTCGGCCTTAATGCTTGATTGCATTGATTTACCTGTACTTAAAAGCTAGTCTTTCTGATTAGCGCACCATAAAAACTAACGATTGTGATAAGATGACTGTTTAGATCAGATTACTGAAACGAAAGGATCTGCTATGCAAACTTCTATGAGGCGAAGGATTGCTTCGGTGGCGCTTGCTGTTCTGGTGGCGTTCGGCTGCGGGGCGCTTACGGCGCTAGCGCAGGAGACGGCTGAGGGCCAGACGGCCTATGCCGCCCAGCAGGATCACCACGTCGCCGGGGCGCGGGCGCTCGCGGCGGATGTTGGCATAGGGCGCCGCGCCCAGCACTGCGCCGATCTCCAGGCGCTTGGCGACATAGCCCTCGTCATAGATCTCCTGCACGCAGCCGGTGGCCAGGCCAATCTGGTTGCCGTAGGAGGAGTAGCCGGCCGCGGCGGTGGTGGTGAGCTTGCGCTGGGGCAGCTTGCCCTCGCGCGTCTTGGAGAAGGGGACGGTCGGGTCGCCGGCGCCGGTGACGCGCATGGCCTGGTAAACATAGCTGCGGCCCGAGAGCGGGTCGCGGATGGCGCCGCCCACGCAGGTGGCGGCACCGCCGAAGGGCTCGATCTCGGTCGGGTGGTTGTGGGTCTCGTTCTTAAACAGGAACAGCCAGTCCTGGTCCTCGCCGTCGACATCGACCTTCACCTTGACGGTGCAGGCGTTGATCTCCTCGGACTCATCGACATCGGTCATGACGCCGGTCTTCTTAAGGTACTTGGCGCCGATGGTGCCCATGTCCATGAGGCAGACGGGCTTGGCGTCGCGGCCGAGTTCGTGGCGCATCTCCATGTAGCGGTCGAAGGCTTGCTGCACCACGGCGTCGTCGATCGTCACGTCGTCCAGGACGGTGCCGAAGGTGGTGTGGCGGCAGTGGTCGGACCAATAGGTGTCGATCACGCGGATCTCGGTGATGGTGGGGTCGCGATCCTCATCGCGGAAGTACTGCTGGCAGAAGGCGATGTCCGCCTCGTCCATGGCAAGGCCGCGATCGGCGATAAAGGCGGCAAGGCCGGCCTCATCGAGCTCGCGGAAGCCGTCGAGCACCTCGACGGGCTGGGGCTCGGGGGTCTCCATGTACAGCGTCTCGGGCAGGTCGAGCGAGGCGATGCGTGCCTCGACGGGGTTCACCACGTAGTGCTTGATGGCCTCGATGGCGGCTTCGTCCAGAGCGCCCGAGATCATATAGACCTTGGCGGAGCGCACGGCGGGGCGCTCGCCCTGGCTGATGAGCTGCACGCACTCGCTGGCGGAGTCGGCGCGCTGGTCAAACTGGCCAGGCAGGAATTCGACGGCAAAGACGGCGCCATCGCTTGCGGGGAGCTCGTCGTAGGTCACATCGACCTGGGGCTCGCTAAAGACGGTCGGCACGCAGGAGCGGAAAAGCTCCTCGTCGATGCCCTCGACGTCGTAGCGGTTGATGATCCTCAGGGCCTCGATGCCCTTGATGCCGAGAATCTCGGTCAGCTCGCCCTTGAGCTGCTGAGCCTCGACGTCGAACCCGGGTTTCTTCTCCACGTAGATACGAGAGACCATTGGTTCCTGCCTTCCTGTTCGGTTGGGCGTACGGTACGGTATGCGGCAGCGGTCGGTTTGCGGGGTCTGCCCTGCGGTCGCCTTGAGCCACATGTTTGTAAACCTCACTATGATACGACAGCTCGCGGCGCGTTGCGGACGGCGAGGGTGCTACAGTGAAGCGCAAACAAGAGAAAGGCATCACATGGCATTCGTTTCACTCGCCATCATCGCGCTCGTGGCCTTTGCAAGCCCCTTCATCGCCTCGGCGATTCCCGGAAAACCCGTTCCCGAGACGGTCTTTTTGCTCGTGCTCGGTGCGGTGCTGGGACCTCATATGCTCGGCGTCATCCATGTAGATGCCGAGGTTTCGCTCGTGTCGGAGCTCGGCCTGGCCTTTTTGTTCCTGCTTGCCGGCTTTGAGATCGACCCTAAGAACATTACGGGTGTGGAGGGGCGCTACGGCTTGGCGACGTGGGCCGTCACGTTTGGTATCGCCTGGCTTGCCGTGCGCTTTACGCCGTGGTTCTCGGTCAGCCATTTCGACGGTATCGCCGTGACGCTCGCCTTGACCTCGACGGCGCTTGGAGCGCTCATGCCCATCTTGCGCGAGCGGTCGCTTGCCGGAACGCGCGTCGGTGATTCGATTCTCGCCTATGGTACGTGGGGCGAGCTCGGCCCCGTGCTCGCCATGTCGGTACTGCTGTCTGCCCGTACGGGCATCGAGACGCTGCTGATCTTGGGCTTATTTGCCGCCGTGTGTGTGCTGCTTGCCGTGGTCCCCGGCCGTTCCAAACGTATCGGCAGCCGGTTTTTCGCCTTTATTCAGGAGCGCGCCGACACCACGTCGCAGACCTTCGTGCGCCTGACGGTGCTTATTTTGGTCACGCTCGTGGCGTTTTCCGCTATTTTTAGCCTCGATATCGTGTTGGGCGCTTTTGCCGCCGGCTTTGTCCTGCGCTACATCATCCCCGAGGGCAACCATACGCTCGAGACCAAGCTCGATGGCCTGGCCTATGGCTTTTTGATTCCGGTGTTCTTTACCGTATCGGGCGCGAAGATCGATCTGACGGCCGTGGCGTCGCGCCCGGGCTTGCTCGTGGGCTTTATCGTGGCGCTGCTGATTATTCGTGCCGTGCCCATTCTCATCTCTATGACCATTTGTCCCGTGACGCGCGATGTGTCGGCGTATGGTCGCATTACCGTGGCCCTGTACTGCACCACGGCGCTGCCGATTATCGTTGCCGTGACGAGCGTTGCCGTCAACGCGGGCACGCTGTCGCAAGATATTGCGTCGGTCATGGTTGCCGCCGGCGCCATCACGGTGTTCTTGATGCCGCTGCTCGCACAACTCTTCTACCGCGTGGTCGACGCCGCACCGGTCGCTGCCGTGGCAGAGGTTGCCGAGCATCCATCCGATGCGCTCGACATCCTGCGCGCCCATCACGATTTGGCGAGCCTGCTCGCACGCGAGCACGAGCTGCTGACCTCGCATGGTCACGGTCGCGTATTCGAGGGCCTGCCTACGCTCGATACGATTGCCGAGCGTCTTTCCGCCGAGGCGGCGAGCGGCCACATCGATGCCCGCATCGTGGGCGCGGCGCACCTGCTTGCCGATAAGACCTATGGTGATGAGATTGACCCGTCCGAGCTGACTCCGCGTGAGCGCCGCCGCCTGGAGCGCGCCAAGCTCGCCGTGCACGAATACCGCCGCCGCATGCTGGAGCTCTACGCACGCGACGAAGCCCAGGACGACGACGGCAGGTAGCCAACGCCGCTGCGGAAAATGCATCCCGGAATTGGCGCCCAGAGTGGGACGCGCTTTCCGCGAGAGGCTCGTTGCGGAAAGCGCGTCCCAGAATCGGCGTTCAAAACGGGGCGCACTTTCCGAAGCATGGCCCTGAGGGAAGCTGCGTCCCGGTCTGAGCCGGAATTCTGGGACACGGCTTCTACTTCAAACAGAAGAAGGCGCGCTGCCTGCGGTTGATGCAGGCAGCGCGCCTTTTGCGTTGAGCTCCGTTGAGATTCGAAGTAGTGGACTAGTTGGCCATGACGCCTTCGGTCCAGGCCTCGACGTCCTCGATGCGCAGGACGTTGGCGACTTCGGCCACGCAGTCGACGCTGGCAAGCTCGGCGGCGGCAGCCTGGACGTCCTTCTCGAGCGCGCGGTGCGTCAGGAAGATGACCGAGCAGGCATCGCTGACGCCCGACTTGCCGTCCTCGACCTGGTTGATGAGCGAGATCGAGATGTTGTGCTTGGCAAAGATATCGACCGTCTCGGACAGGGCGCCCACGCGGTCGGCGACCTTCAGGCGCACATAGTACTTGGTCTGGAGCTCGTCCATGGGCTTAAAGGCGAGGTTGTGGCCATAGGGCTCAATCTCGGGCAGCGGAGCCACGCCGCGGCTGATCTGCTCGGAGAGCGACAGGATGTCGCCCACGACGGCGCTCGCGGTGGGGAAGGAGCCTGCGCCGGCACCGTAGAACATGGTCTCGCCTACGGCGTCGCCTACCACGTAGACAGCGTTCATGGCGCCGTTGACCTTGGCAAGCATGTGGTCGGCGGGGATCAGCGTGGGATGCACGCGGACGTCGACGCCGGCGTCGGTGTTGCGGGCGATGCCCAGCAGCTTAATGGTGTAGCCGAGCTCGCGGGCCTGGGCGATGTCCTCGGCGCCGATGGTACGGATGCCCTGCTGGTACACATCGTCGGTGGTCACGCGGGTGCCAAAGCCGATGGAGGCGAGGATTGCCGTCTTGCTGGCGGCGTCGAAGCCGTCGACGTCGGCGGACGGGTCGGCCTCGGCATAGCCCTTGGCCTGCGCGTCGGCAAGTACGTCGGCGTAATCGGCGCCTTCGGCGTCCATGCGCGACAGGATATAGTTGGTGGTACCGTTGAGAATGCCGGCGATGGTCAGGATCTTGTTGCCCACCAGGTCGTGCTCGAGCGTGCTCACGATGGGGATGCCGCCGCCGCAGCTGGCCTCGCACTTAATCTGCACGCCGCACGCGCGCGCCTTCTCGGCGAGCGTCTCGACATGACGACCCAGCAGGGCCTTGTTGGCAGAGACGACGTGCTTGCCGTTCTCGAAGGCGGTGGTAAAGATCTCGGTCGCGGGGTGCTCGCCGCCGATCAGCTCGACGACGATGTCGACGGCGGGGTCGGTGACGACGTCGTGCCAGTCGCTCGTAAAGGCCTCGCGCTCAATGCCTGCCGCCTCGGCCTGCTCCCAGGCAAGCGCGCAGGCGCGGGTCAGCTTAAGGTCGATGCCGTAGGCTGCCAGGTACTCATCGTGGTGGCTCTTGATCAGACGGGCCACGCCGCCGCCGACGGTTCCCAGACCGATCAGACCGACGTTCACGGTGCGCAGGGGTTCGCTCATAGATAGCTCCTTCGTGCATCTTATGGATGGATTAACCGCTTAAAGGTTGAGTGCATTCTAGCGTGAACCGAGGGCGCGTGCTCGCCAGGCAACAGGAGTCGCACAAAACGGCACCCCCGAAACGCTGCGGAAACATTGGAAACATGCTCGCTACAAACGAAACTCCGTAACAAACTGTCAACGTTTGCGCCATAAGGTTTGCCCCGTACCGCAAGACGGCCGCACCGCGGCCAGCGAAAAAAGGGGACACCATGTTCAACATCAACAGCACGCTCAGCCGTAGGAACTTTCTCGCCGGCGCCGCGGCGCTCGGCACCGCCGCCGCACTCGCTGGTTGCTCGTCGGGTGGCTCGGATGGCGGCTCCGCCGATGACGGCAAGACCTTCAAGATCGGTGTCATCGGCCCTCTGACCGGCGCCGCGGCAACCTATGGCGTTTCGGCCGAGAAGGGTGCCAAGCTCGCCGCCAAGGATTTCTCGACCAAGGACCTCAAACTCTCGCTTAAGTCCGAGGACGATGTCGCCGACGGTGAGAAGGCCATCAACGCCTTCAATACCCTGTGCGACTGGGGCATGCAGGCACTCGTCGGCCCCGTTACCACCGGTGCCGCCGTCGCCGTCTCGGGCGAGATCGCCGACGATATGCTCATGGTCACGCCTTCGGCCTCGTCGCTCGACGTCACCAAGGATAAGACCACGGTCTTCCAGGTTTGCTTCACCGATCCCACCATGGGCGCCAGCGCCGCGAAGTTCTTGGCCGAGAAGTACGCGGATGCCAAGATCGCCCTGTTCTACAACTCTGGCGATACGTATAGCTCGGGCGTTGCCGACGCCTTTGCCGAGCAGGCCAAGGCGTCCAAGCTCGATATCGTCGATACCGAGACCTTTAAGGACGACTCTTCCACGAGCTTTACCAACCAGCTGACCAAGGCCAAGGAGGCCGGCGCCACGCTTATCTTTGCCCCGATCTATTACACGCCGGCGTCCGTTTTGCTCAAGAACGCCAAGGACATGGGCTACGACATGACGCTCATGGGTACCGACGGCATGGATGGCTTGCTCTCTGTGGAAGGCTTCGATACCTCTCTTGCCGAGGGGGTGCTGCTCATGACCCCGTTCTCTGCCGACGATGAGAAGAACGCCGACTTCGTCAAGGCCTATAAGGATGCCTACGACGAGACGCCTAACCAGTTTGCCGCCGACGCCTACGATTGTGTCCACGCCATCGCCGAGGCCATCGACAAGGCGGGCATCGATATTACGGCCGATGGTGCTGACATTGCCGACGATCTTGCCAAGGCCATGCGCAAGGTCAAGATTGAGGGCCTGACGGGTGAGCTCACGTGGAACGACGAGGGCCAGGTCGAAAAGCCCGCTACGGCCTATGTGATTCAGGATGGCAAGTACATCGCCGCCTAAGTGCATATAACGACACCGGTGGGGCCGTTTTATTCAGGGCAAGGACGCCTGTAACAGAACGGAAACATTACTTTCACACAATAAAGTGGCTAAACTGCATAAACCGACAGGAATACGCAGAATTATGGATAAATGGGCAAAACAAAAGAAAAGTTGAAATAATCGCCACTTTTCTCAACTAAAGCGTCTACTATTTTGCGAACGCCGAACACGGCGAAGGATGGCCTGTCGGGTAACCGAAACCCGACGAGATTTGAGAGGAGAGCCGCATGTCGAGCCTCACCGGTAAGTCATTGAACCCTGTTATGAATCGCAGGAGCGTTATCGCGAGCGCAGCAGGTCTGGGGGCGATCTCCATTCTAGCTGGCTGCTCCTCCAACGGCGGCGACAGCGGTTCCGCTTCGAGCGACGCTTCGTTTAAGATCGGCACCATCGGCCCGCTGACCGGCGCCAACGCGTCCTACGGCAAGTCCGTTACCCAGGGTGTCGAGCTTGGCTGCAAGGATTTCTCGACCAAGGAGCTGCCGCTTGCCAGCAAGGCCGAGGACGACCAGGCCGATGGCGAGAAGGCCGTCAACGCCTTCAACACCCTGCTCGACTGGGGCATGCAAGCCCTCGTCGGCCCGACCACCACGGGTGCGTCGGTTGCCGTTGCCGCAGAGTGCGGTAACGACCCCAAGACGTTCATGATCACCCCGTCCGCGTCCTCTGAGGACGTCACCGACGGCAAGGATTGCGTCTTCCAGGTTTGCTTCACCGACCCCAACCAGGGTGTCAACGCTGCCAAGTTCCTGGCGCAGAAGTATGCGGACGAGAAGTTCGTGCTGTTCTATAACTCCGGCGACGCCTATTCTTCGGGCATCGCAGATTCCTTTAAGGCCCAGGCCGCTGAGTCCAAGCTCGAGATTGTTGACGAGGAGACCTTTAAGGACGACTCCGCCACGAGCTTTACCAACCAGCTGACCAAGGCCAAGCAGGCCGGCGCCACCATGATCTTTGCGCCGATCTACTACACGCCGGCGTCCGTCCTGCTCAAGAACGCCAAGGACATGGGCTACGACGTCAAGATGATGGGCTGCGACGGCATGGACGGCATCCTGGGCGTTGAGGGCTTCGATACCTCTCTTGCCGAGGGCCTGCTGCTCATGACCCCGTTCTCCGCCGACGACGAGAAGAACGCCGACTTCGTCAACGCTTACAAGGATAAGTACGGCGATACCCCCGACCAGTTTGCCGCCGACGCCTACGACGGCGTGCACGCGGTGGCCGAGGCCCTCAAGGAGGCCGGTCTTGGAGTCGACGCCGATCCGACCGAGGCCGCCGAGAAGCTGTCGAAGGCTATGCTCAAGATTACCGTTGACGGTCTGACCGGCAAGCTCACCTGGAACGATAAGGGCCAGGTCCAGAAGGAGCCCACGGCTTACGTCATCACCGACGGCAAGTACGTACAGGCCTAATTGGCCGCCTTACATAGAGCGGTTTTGATCCCAAGCAGGGGAGGTTTTGGCCTTCCCTGCTTGCTTGGTATCTAGGGACGATGTAACGTCCCTGTTTCATACATCAACTGGAAACCTATTCGAAAGGGGGATGTGGAACATGACGGTCTTTATCCAATACCTGGTCAACGGCCTGTCCATGGGCAGCGTCTACGCCATCATCGCGTTGGGCTACACCATGGTCTACGGTATCGCCAAGATGCTGAACTTCGCTCACGGCGACGTCATCATGGTCGGTGCCTATGTCTCGTTCTGCGCCACGTCGTATCTCGGCCTCCCGGGCTGGGCATCTGTAGTTCTCTCTTGTGTGGCCTGCACGGTTCTCGGTGTTCTCATCGAGGGTCTGGCCTATAAGCCGCTGCGTCAAGCAGGCCCGCTGGCCGTTCTGATCACGGCCATCGGCGTGTCTTACTTCCTGCAGAACGCCGCGCAGCTTCTGTGGGGCGCCACGCCCAAGAACTTCACTTCGCTCGTCACCTTCCAGGTGCCGGAGTTCTTGGCCAAGTTCAACGTAAGCGCCGTCTCGCTCGTCACCATCGTCGCCTGCCTGGTTATCATGGCCGGCCTGATGTTCTTTACAGGTAAGACCAAGATGGGCAAGGCCATGCGCGCCGTGTCCGAGGACAAGGCTGCCGCTCAGCTCATGGGCATCAACGTCAACCGCACCATTTCGATGACGTTTGCCATCGGCTCTGCCCTTGCCGCCATCGCCGGCGTGCTGCTGTGCTCCTACTCGCCGGTGCTGCAGCCCACGACGGGTGCCATGCCTGGCATCAAGGCCTTCGACGCCGCCGTTTTCGGTGGCATCGGCTCCATCCCCGGCGCCTTTGTCGGTGGCATTCTCATCGGTATCATCGAGGCGATGGCGCAGGCCTACATTTCCACGAGCCTTGCCAACTCCATCGTCTTTGGTGTTCTGATCATCGTCCTGCTCGTCAAGCCTGCCGGCCTCTTGGGCAAGTACGTCCCCGAGAAGGTGTAGGTGAGCGGTATGAAGTTTCTTAAAGACAAGCAGACGCGTCACGACTTTGTTACGTACGCCATGTGCCTTGTGGCGTTCGCCATCGTGTTCTTTATGCAGTCTAACCACATGATTCCGCGCATGATCGCCGGTCAGCTGGTTCCCATCACGGCCTATATCGTCATGGCCATCTCCCTTAACCTCGTCGTCGGCATCGCGGGCGACTTGTCGCTGGGCCACGCGGGCTTTATGAGCGTCGGCGCCTATACGGGCATCGTTACCGCTGTCGCGCTGGAGAGCGCCGTTCCCTCCGATCCGGTGCGCCTGATCATCAGCATTGTGGTCGGCGCTATCGCCGCTGCCATCTTGGGCTTCTTGATTGGTATCCCGGTTCTGCGCCTGAGCGGCGACTATCTGGCCATCGTGACCCTGGCTTTTGGCGAGATCATCAAAGAGATCGTCACCTGCCTCATTGTGGGCGTCGACTCCCGCGGCCTGCACGTGATCTTTAACATCACGGGCAACTCTACGATCGACGACCTGCACCTGCTCGAGGACGGCACCGCCATCATCAAGGGCGCCCAGGGCGCCTCGGGCGTGTCGACGTACTCGACCTTCCTCGCCGGTGCCATCCTGGTCATGGTCGCACTCGTGATCGTGCTCAACCTGGTTCGCAGCCGTACCGGCCGTGCCATTATGGCCGTGCGCGATAACAAGATTGCAGCCGAGTCCGTAGGCATCTCCGTCACCGAGTACCGCATGATCGCCTTCGTGGTTTCCGCTGCCCTCGCCGGTGCTGCCGGAGCCCTCTTCGGCGGTAACTTCTCGCAGCTCTCCGCCACCAAGTTCGACTTCAACACGTCCATTCTCATCCTGGTGTTCGTGGTCCTGGGCGGTCTGGGCAATATGCGCGGCTCCGTCATCGCGGCGGCGTTGCTTACGGTGCTTCCCGAGCTGCTCCGTCAGTTCTCGGACTACCGCATGCTCATCTACGCCATCGTGCTGATCCTGGTCATGATTTTTACCAACAACCCGCAGCTCAAGGCGTTCTTCGGTCGCGTCAAGGACCGCTTTGCTTCCAAGAAGGAGGTGGCAGCCGATGCCCAGTAAATTTGAGTTCAAGAAGGGCAAGATGGTTCCGTATCCTTCTGGCGCCATCGTTCCCGACCGCGACCTGGGCGAGCGCCCGGCGCTCGAGTGCATCCACCTGGGCATTGAGTTCGGCGGTCTTAAGGCAGTCGACGACTTTAGCCTGACCATCGGCAAGACCGAGATCGCCGGTCTCATCGGCCCCAACGGTGCCGGCAAGACCACGGTCTTCAACCTGCTCACCAAGGTGTATCAGCCTACGCACGGCACCATCCTGCTCGACGGCGAGGACACCTCTGGCAAGTCGGTCTATCAGGTCAACCGCATGGGTATTGCCCGTACATTCCAGAACATTCGCCTGTTCAACACCATGACGGTGGAGGATAACGTTAAGGTTGGCCTGCACAACCAGGAGCGTTACTCCGGCTTTGAGGGCGTGCTGCGCCTGCCGACGTATTGGAAGCACGAGAAGGCCGCCCACGAACGCGCCATGGAGCTGCTGTCTATCTTTGATATGGAACATCTGGCAAACGAACAGGCCGGCTCGCTGCCTTACGGCGCTCAGCGCCGCCTGGAGATCGTCCGTGCACTTGCCACCAATCCCAAGCTGCTGCTGCTCGACGAGCCTGCCGCCGGCATGAACCCGTCCGAGACCGCGGAACTCATGGAGAACATCGTTAAGATCCGCGACACCTTCGGCATTGCCATCATGCTTATCGAGCACGACATGTCGCTCGTCATGAATATTTGCGAGGGTATCTGCGTGCTCAACTTTGGTAAGGTCATCGCCAAGGGCACGGCCGAGGAAATCCAGAACAACGACGCCGTTATCGAGGCATATCTGGGCAAGCAGGATAAGGGGGAGAACTAAATGGCAGAGCCGATGCTTTCCGTCTACAACATCAACGTCTGGTACGGCGCCATCCACGCCATCAAGGACATCTCCTTTAACGTCAACGAGGGCGAGATCGTTGCTCTGATCGGTGCGAACGGTGCCGGCAAGTCCACGACGCTCAAGACCGTCTCGGGCCTGCTGCGTTCCAAGACCGGCTCCATCAAGTTTATGGGCGAGGACATTACCCATACGCCCGCCGATAAGCTGGTGGGTAAGGGCCTGGCTCAGGTCCCCGAGGGCCGTCGCGCCTTTTTGCAGATGACGGTCGAGGAGAACCTTGAGATGGGCGCCTATACACAGCTCAAGTCCACGGTCGCTCCGGGCCTTGAGCGTGTCTACGAGCAGTTCCCGCGCCTTAAGGAGCGCCGTCGCCAGGTCGCCGGCACCCTTTCGGGCGGCGAGCAGCAGATGCTCGTTATGGGCCGCGCCCTTATGAGCAACCCCAAGCTGCTCATGCTCGACGAGCCTTCCATGGGCCTGGCGCCGATTCTGATTGAGCAGATCTTCCAGATTGTCGAGGACCTGCACAAGGCCGGCACCACGGTGCTCCTGGTTGAGCAGAACGCGCAGATGGCGCTTTCCATCGCCACACGCGGCTACGTGCTCGAGACCGGCAAAATTACCATGACCGGCACGGGCCAAGAACTCCTGCACGACGATAACGTGCGTAAGGCCTATCTGGGCGGTTAATTCATTCAACGAAGGGGCACTGACTATCCCGGTCAGCGCCCCCTTTTTAAGTTGCGGTGGAATAGGGACTAAATGGGAGTCTAAGAGGCCAAAACAGTCCCTATTCCACCGCAACTTCATGGGGATGTGTGACAATGCCCGTCGGAAAACATCTGCTGTCTTTGGGGGTCCATCTATGCTGTACGAGTTTTGTGCCGAGAACTTTGAGCGGGTGCCGGCGGCTATCGATGCCGGTGCAAGGCGTATCGAGCTGTGCGACAACCTTGCCGTTGGTGGCACCACGCCTTCGGCCGGCGTTATCAGCGCTACGGCCAACTATGCCCACGAGCACGATGCACGGGTGATGTGCATGATTCGCCCGCGTGGCGGCGACTTTCACTACAACCAGGACGAGCTGCGTATGATGGAGATGGACCTGGGCCTTGCCGTGAGCGCCGGCGTTGACGGCTTGGTCTTTGGCTGCTGCAAGCCCTGCGCTGGCGGATGGGCGCTCGACGAGCTTACGTTGGGCGCCCTCGTGATGGCCGCGGGCTGCGCGACCGAGGAATGCAAGCGTGAGCCCATCGACATCACCTTTCACATGGCGTTTGACCAGCTCTCGCCCGAGGCTCAACTCGATGCCGTCGACACACTCGCCGATTGCGGCGTTACGCGCATCCTGACGCACGGCGGTGCCGCCGGCACGCCGATCGAGGACAACCTGGAGCATCTGTCGCGTCTTATCGAGTGTGCGGGAGACCGCCTGACCATCCTTCCCGGCGGCGGCATTTCCACGGCCAACCGCGATACCGTGGCGGCGGCACTGGGCGTCTCCGAGCTCCATGGCACCAAGATTGTGCCGCTGGAGGTATAACCCGTGGCGCTGGTATTTGACGTTCAGCAGGCGAACGGTAAGCCCGACGACAACCGTCGTCCCGGCACCGCGTGCCCTTTTTGCGATACAGAAGGGCTCACCGACATCATTCGCCGTGATGGCGATTGCATTTGGCTCGAGAATAAGTTCAAGACCCTGCGCGCCACCCGTCAAACCGTGCTGATCGAGTCGGCCGATCACGATGCCGACCTGGTGACCTACGAGCCGGATGAACTCCACCATGTGATGCGGTTTGCCCTGGGTTGCTGGCAGCAGATGATCGATTCACAGCAGTATCGAAGCGTGCTCATGTACAAGAACAAGGGTCCGCTCTCGGGCGGTAGTCTCGTGCATCCGCACATGCAGATTGTGGGTTTGGAGCAGGAAGACGGCTACACTTCGCTGACTTCTGCCAATTTCGAAGGCATCAATGTCTGGCAACAGGGGAGGATCTCGGTCAATATCTCAACCGAACCGATCATGGGGTTCTTTGAGATCAACGTTTCAGCCCCGCAGGGAATCGCCGCCAGCGATGACACGAGAGACCAAGCCGAGGCGGATCTCTTCGCCGATGCAATCCAGATAGCTCTGCGCTATATCTTGCACGAGCACCATGGCGGTCGTGCAGAGTCGTACAACCTGTTCTTCTATCACATGAGCGACCGAACCATTGCCAAGGCGCTTCCACGTTGGGTGGTTTCACCCTACTTTGTCGGGTATCGGCTGGCTCAGGTCAATGCTGAGACCACGCTCGATGTCGATGCGGAGCGACTCCGCGCACATCTGGAGGCGCTCACATCGTAAAGTGAGCGCCCGCACACTGCGGACGGTTTAGCGCGCCATTGCATCGCGGCCGGCCTCGACGCGCTTGCGCTGGGCGGCGCGCTCCTCGCCGGTCAGACGCTCAAAGAAGTGCCCGATAAGCGAGGCGAGCACCTGCTGAAACAACGTTCCACACATGACGGGAAACACAACTTCGCCCGGAAAGTATTGCGTGGCGATGACGGCGCCCGAAGAGATATTGCGCATGCCGCAGGTAAAGCACATGGTGGTCGTTTCGCTATATGGCAGATGCAGCGCGCGGGCGACCAGAATGCCGACGACAAAGCCGCTGATGGCGAAGACCAAAATAAAGAGGGCGACTTCCAAGCGCACCGCGTTCATGTGCAGCACGTACTCGCTCATGGCGGTGGAGTTGGAGGCGATAACGCCCATCATCATGAACTTGCAGGCGGGCGAGAGCGCGGGGGAGAGTTTTTCGTGCCCCCATCCGCGCGTGAGCTCGTTGATCACGATGCCGAGAACGGCGGGGATGGCGATCATAAAGGCCATGTTCTGCATCATACTCGGCACGTCGATCGAGACGGTGGCGCCTAGCAGGAGCTTGAGCGTAAGCGGAATCGTCACAGGTGAGATGACCGAGGACGTCAGGATGATGGTGAGCGCGAGCGGGCCGTTGCCGCCGAACATGCTGATCCACATAAAAGCGGTGACTGCCACGGGCACACTGTATTCGAGCACGATGCCGCAGACAAGGTTGGGGTTGGAACCAAAAAACAACGATCCCATGGCATAGGCCGCGATGGGAATAAGCGCCGCCGAGACCAACAATGCCACAATCAGGTGCAGCGGACGGTGGAACACCTCGGCTACCTGGTGGAAGGTGTTGCTGAGCGCACCTTGGAACGTCATAAAGGCAAACAAGGTGGGAACGATGGGCTTGAGAACGCCGATCTGTTGAGGAAAGAGCACGCCGAGCGCCACGCAAGTCGGAACGATGATTTGCATGTGCCCCGCGAGAAACTTGCCCAGTCCAACCCATTGCTTCATATGCTCTTGTGACTCCCTTTGCTCGTGAATCCGTTTTGACTGGATATGCTAGACGCTCACATGTGTCCGTGCGTCAGAAACGCTCGATTATTTCGAGGGTATTACCGGCATCGTTTACCGAAACCGCGGCGTGCTGCGGCGATTTGCGTCCGCGCCGCACGGTATAATAAATCCGTTCAACAGATCTGCCTGCCGAAGCGGGCATACACAGAGGACTCATCGCTATGAACCGTGAGAGGTATCGCGGCGACCTGCCCCTATCGGGGGTGGGTGCCTATGTCATCGCTTAAGACGACGCATCGCTGGGCGGTCGCTCAGCAAAACCCCGAGCTCGAAAAGGAGCTTTCGGCTGGTCTGGGCATTCCCAGGCTGGTGGCGCGCATTATGGTCGCGCACGGCATTGGCTCCATCAAAGAGGGCCAATTGTTTTTGACGCCTTCGCTCGATCGCGACTGGGCGGACCCACTCGTTATTCCGGGCATGTCGGTCGTTGCCGACCGCGTTGAGCGTGCTATTCGCAGCCACGAGCGTATCGCCGTCTTTGGCGATTTTGACGTCGACGGCATTACGTCGACTTGTCTGTTGACCGAGGCGCTACGTTCGTTTGGCGCCAACGTCACGCCGTTTATTCCGCACCGCTTTGACGAGGGCTACGGCCTGTCGCGTGCGGCGCTCGACCGCGTCAACGAGCTCGCTCAACCCAACCTGATTGTGACCGTCGATAACGGTATTGCTGCCAAGGAAGAGGTCTCCTATCTGGAGAGTCTGGGGATCGATTTGGTGGTCACGGACCATCACGAGCCCTCCGACCAGGTGCCGCAGGGTGTGCCCCTGACTGACCCCAAGCTCGAGGACGAGGGCCCCTCGCGTGAGCTTGCCGGTGCTGGTGTGGCGCTCAAGCTGGTGCAAGTCCTGGGTGAGCGCCTGGGCAAGCCGTCGTATTGGCGTTCGCTAATCGAGGTCGCGGCGCTGGGCACCGTGTCCGACATGATGCCGCTCACGCCCGAGAACCGCGCGCTGGTTGCCGAGGGCATCCAGCAGATGCGCGTAACCGCTCGCCCCGGCTATATCGCGCTTGCCGCGCTCGCCAAGGCGGACCTTTCGAGCATTACGGCGGATGGCCTGTCATTCTCGCTCATTCCTCGCTTAAACGCTGCCGGTCGCATGGCCGATCCCAAGCTGGCGCTCGACCTGCTGCTTGCCCGCGATCCCATCGAAGCAAGCGCACTGGCGGCTGAGCTCGAGGAAATCAACCGCCAGCGCCGTGAGATCGAGGCGGAGCTCACGCGCGATGCCATGGCAAAGGTCGAGGAGACCTATGACGGCGGACGCGCGATCGTCGTGGGCGGCGAAGGCTGGCACGAGGGCGTCAAGGGCATCGTGGCAAGCCGTCTGACCAACCGCTACCACGTGCCGGCGCTGCTGTTCTCGATCGAGGACGGTATCGCGCGCGGCTCTGGTCGCTCGGTGGGCAAAGTTAACCTGTTTGACGCCATCGAGCGCTGTTCCGACCTGATGATTCGTCGCGGCGGACATGCCGGTGCGGTGGGTGTGACTATCGAGGCATCCAAGCTCGACGAGTTCCGCCGTCGCCTTTCGGCCGTGCTATCGGAGCTTCCCGCCGAGGACTTTGAGGACACTGACGAGGTTGCCGCCACCGTTGACCTCTCCGAGCTAAATATCGAGACCATCGAGCAGATTTCCCGCCTTGAGCCGTTTGGCCAGGGTAATAAGGTGCCGCTGCTGGCTGCCGAGGGCGTGACGATGTGTGATCGCGCCGTGGTGGGTAAGACCGGCGAGCACATGCGCTTCGTGGCGACGGATGGCGCCGCGAGTGTGCCGGCCATCATGTTTCGTGTACCGCAAATCGATAAGCTCATCAACTGCGATAGCGCTGTCGATTTGGTGTTCGAGGCCGTTGCCGAGCATTGGCAGGGTCGTGTGAAGCCCAAGCTCATGATCAAGGATGTTCTGGTCCGCGATACCACGCTGCCCAGCATCGACGATCCGGCATGCGAGCTTCGTCGTGGCGTGCAGCCGGCGGATTCCGGCCTGCGCCTGGAGTCGCGTAAGCGCGAGACGCTCGCCCAGCTTTCCTATACCGAGCTCACGCGCTCGCTTATCCATAGCTTTATCGGCTCGAACCAGCCGCACCGCGCGCAGGTCGAGGCGCTCGATGCCCTGGCCGATCACCAAAGTGTTCTGGCCGTTATGGGAACGGGGCGCGGCAAGTCGCTCATCTTTCATGTGCATGCCGCGCGCGAGGCGGTTCTTCGCGGGCGTGCGAGCATCTTTGTCTATCCGCTGCGCGCGCTCGTTGCCGACCAGGCCTATCACCTCTCGTCGACGATGGCATCGCTTGGCATTGGCGTTGGCGTGCTGACCGGCGAGACCGTGGAGGCCGCACGCGATGACGTGTTCGCCGGCCTAGCTTCGGGCCGCACCGGTATCGTGCTCACGACGCCCGAGTTCCTATCTATCCACCGTGACCGCTTCGCGCGTTCGGGCCGCATCGGCTTTGTCGTTATCGATGAGGCGCACCACGCCGGTCTTGCCAAGGGCGGCGACCGCAGCGCCTATCTCGACATGCCCGATATCCTCAAAGCCCTGGGCGACCCGGTCGTTATGGCTGCGACGGCCACCGCGACGGCTCCGGTTGTGGCCGAGCTTGCTCGCATGCTGCCGATCACTCGCACGGTGGTCGACGAGACGGTGCGCGAGAACCTGCAGCTCGAGGACGACCGCGATCTTGCAAGTCGCGAGAACCGTTTGGTGTCGATTGTGGCGACGGGGGAAAAGACCGTCATCTACGTCAATTCGCGCGACCAGTCCGTGGCGCTCGCCAAGACGTTGCGCAAGCGTGTGCCCGATTGCGCAACCCATATCGCGTTCTATAACGCGGGGCTTGCGCGTTCCGATCGCCGTCGCGTGGAGGAAGCATTCCGAGACGGCAGCCTCAGCTGCATCGTCTCGACATCTGCCTTTGGCGAGGGCGTCAACCTGCCCGATATCCGCCATGTCGTGCTCTATCACATGCCGTTTGGCGGCATTGAGTTTAACCAGATGAGCGGCCGCGCCGGTCGCGATGGCCAGCCCGCCGTGATCCATCTGCTCTATTCGTCGCGCGACGCCCGCATTAACGAGCGCCTACTCGACTGCTATGCGCCCGAGCGCGACGAGCTCGTCACGCTCTATCGAGCGCTGCAGACCATGTGGCGCTCCAACCGTGGCAAGACGGGGGACGATTCATTCTGCGCAAGTGATATCGACATCGCGCAGATGTGCCTTGCCATCGATGCCCGCACGCCGGTCGACGAGCGCTCGGTGGAAAGCGGCCTAGGAATCTTCGAAGAGCTTGGTTTCTGTCGCGTTTCGGGGTTTGACGACACCCGTCGCATCGCGATGGCCGAAAACCCCGGCCGCGTGCAATTGAGCAGGTCAATTCGCTATTTGGAGGGCTTGCGCTCGCGCATGGAGTTTTCGGCTTTCCGGAGCTGGGCGCTCGATTCGTGCGCTTCTGATATGCTAGCCAAAGTTAACCGCCCGATCGTACCGCGGGCCTAGGGGAAGGGGACCTCGATGGATGCCGCAGCCCGTACCGCCCATGATTCCACCCTCCAGCCGTTTTCGGAGATGGAGCACTATAAGCATGCCGATGAGCTGCCGCCCGAGATTATGGCGGACAGCTACGACAAGCTGGAGCGTCTGTGCCTCAAATATATGAATGAGGACGACTTTTCTAAGGTTGAGCAGGCCTACTGCTTTGCTGCCGAGAAGCATTGCAACCAAAAGCGGCGCTCGGGTGAGATGTACATCAACCATCCCGTCGAGGTGGCCATCATTCTGGCCGATCTCAAGATGGACTGTGACGTGGTGTGCGCCGCGCTGCTGCACGATACCGTCGAGGATACCGAGACTTCGCTTGCCGATGTTTCCGGCCTGTTTGGCGATACGGTGGCCGAGCTCGTCGATGGCGTGACCAAGCTCACCAACATCGAAGTCGACAGCATGGACGAGAAACAGGCCCTCACGCTGCGCAAGATGTTCCTCGCCATGTCCAAGGACATCCGCGTCATCATCGTTAAGCTTGCCGACCGTCTGCACAACATGCGCACCCTTGCAGCCCTGCGTGAGGACCGTCGCCTGTTTAAGGCTCGCGAGACCATGGACGTGTATGCGCCTCTGGCCGACCGTCTGGGCATGAGCTCCATTAAATGGGAGCTCGAGGACCTGTCCTTCTTCTACCTTGAGCCCGACGCCTACCAGCGCATCGCGCGCATGGTGGCTGAGTCGCGCGAGGTTCGCGAGCGCTATCTGGCCGAGACCATCAAGACGCTCACCGACGAGCTCAACCGCATTGGCCTGGAGGGCTTCCAGATCAACGGCCGCTCCAAGCACTATTGGTCCATCTACCAAAAGATGAAGCGCAAGGGCAAGGAATTCTCCGAGATCTACGATTTGGTGGCGCTGCGCGTTATTACCCATTCGGTGCGCGATTGCTACTCCACGCTCGGCGCAGTGCATACGCTGTGGCACCCCATGCCCGGTCGCTTTAAAGACTATATCGCCATGCCCAAGGTCAATAACTACCAGTCGCTCCATACGACGGTTATCGGCCCCACGGCTCGTCCGCTCGAGATTCAGATTCGAACCTACGAGATGCATGAGCAGGCCGAGTACGGCATTGCCGCCCACTGGCTATATAAGAAGTCGGGCGGATCGTCTGCTTCCAAGACCAATGACGCTCAACGTTTGGACGACCAGATCAACTGGCTCAAGCATTCGCTCGATTGGGCGGCTTCCGACGAGATCACCGATGCCAAGGAATACCTGCACTCGCTGAAGGTCGATCTGTTCGATCAGGAGATTTTTGTCTTCACGCCCAAAGGCGAGGTCATGGCGCTTCGTGCCGGTTCCACGCCGCTCGACTTTGCCTATGCCGTTCACACCGAGGTGGGAAACCATTGCGTCGGCGCCAAAATCAACGGTGCGGTGGCTCCGCTCACGCACGAGATCAAGACGGGCGACCGCGTTGAAATCCTGACCAACAAGAGTTCCAAGCCGTCGCGTGATTGGCTCAAGATCGTCAAGACGCCTTCGGCCAAGTCAAAGATCCGCCGCTATTTTGCCGCTGCGACCAAGGACGACGACGCTGCTGCTGGTCGCGATATGCTGGCCAAGGACCTGCGTAAGCGTGGCTATGGCATTTCTACGCCGCGTTCGACGCGTGCACTCAACGCCGTGGCGGAGCAGTTTAACTTCAAGCAGCTCGAGGACCTGTTTGCCGCCGTCGGCGCCGGCAAGGTTGCCCCGCGCGCTGTGGGCAATAAGGTCGAGCAAATCTTGGACCCCAAGCCCGAGGAACAGGTCACCAAGGCCGCGGCAATCGCCGAGGTTGTCAAGCAGCCTGCCCGCGGCTCCAACCGCAAGCCGCAAAAGCGCGGCAAGAGCGCCAGCAACGGCATTATCGTCAAGGGCGAGAGCAACAGCGGACTGCTGGTCCGTCTGGCGCATTGCTGCAATCCGGTGACGGGCGACGATATCGTCGGCTTCATCACGCGCGGCCGCGGCGTTTCGGTGCATCGCGCCAACTGCCCCAACGTCAAGGGTCTTATGGAGCATCCCGAGCGCATGATCGAAGTGGAGTGGGACGGCGCTGCCGACACCCTCTTCCAGGTCGAGATCGTGGTCGAGTGCCTGGACCGCATGGGTCTGCTCAAGGATGTCACCATTGCCATTGGCGATGCGGGCGGCAATATCCTTTCTGCCGCCACCTCGACCAACCGCGAGGGTATTGCAACCCTGCGCTTTATGGTCGAGATCTCGGACGCGAGTGGCCTGGATCCGCTGCTGGCCTCTATCAGCAGCGTTGACTCGGTCTACGACGCGCGCCGCCTGATGCCCGGCGAGGGTGGAGCCCAACTTAAGCGCCGCGTTTAGTCGCGACGAACGTGCCACATTATCGATATTCGCTACACTCGAGGCATCGTTTGATGCCTCGAGTTCTATAGAGAGGAGAGGGACATGAGTGCTGTGTCCTTGGATGTAACTCCCAAGGGAACGGTCGAGATCGAGACACTCGTAAACGGTCCCATTCAGACCAATAGCTATGCTGTTATTTCGGACAATGAGTGCGTGATTGTCGACCCCGCATGGGAAGGCGAGCGCCTGGTGGAGCATATTCGAGCCAAGCATCCCGGCGTACGCATGCTTGGCGCCGTATGCACTCATGGCCATGCCGATCATGTTGGTGGTGTTGCCGGCGTGCGAACCACCGTTGGCGAGGGTTGTCAGTATGAGCTGTGTGCTAAGGATGTGGCGGTGCCGCATGCGAACATCGAGGAACAGCGAGCTATGTGGGGCATTGAGGCGCCCGACCCTGGGGAGCCGACGCGCCTGCTCGCCGAGGGCGATACTCTCGAGGTGGGCGATATCTGCCTGCAGGTGATCGAGACACCAGGGCATACGCCGGGCGGAATCGTCTTGTTTGCCGCCACCGAGCAGGGGAACATTGCCTTTGTGGGCGACACCCTGTTTCCGGGTGGGCACGGCCGCACCGATCTTTCTGGAGGAGACGAGGCGGCGATTCTGCGCTCGCTCTCCAAGCTCGCCCGGCTTCTCCCGCCCGATACCGTTTGCCTAACCGGCCATGGCGATTCGACCACCATGGCACGCGAGCTCATGCAGAACCCTTTCATGCAGGTGTAGCTTAATAGTCGGCTTTTTGAAGCACGAGAAGCGTCCAAACGTCAAGCTATTTTTCCCCAACGGGTCAATTTCGTAGGGCAAACGGTCAAAAAAGTCTGTTTGGACGATATTCGTGAACAAACGAACGTTTATGCTCGGGTGCGCCGTGGTAAAATCACAGGCGTTATCGGAGCAACCTTACAGGAGGTTTCTTTTATGCTCGTCAACGCAGCAGACATGCTCAAGAAGGCCGAGGCCGGCAAGTACGGTCTCGGTGCCTTCAACACCAACAACCTCGAGTGGACCCTGGCTATTCTCCAGGCCGCCGAGGAGGCCAAGTCTCCGCTGATCCTTCAGTGCACCGCTGGTGCCGCTAAGTGGATGGGCGGTTTCAAGGTCTGCGCCGACATGGTCAAGGCTGCCGTCGAGGCCACGGGCGTTACCGTTCCCGTTGCCCTTCACCTCGATCACGGTTCTTACGAGGACTGCTTCAAGTGCATCGAGGCCGGCTTCACGTCCATCATGTATGACGGCTCTCACGAGGAGACCTTCCAGCTTAACCTCGACCGCACCAAGGAGCTCGTTGAGCTTGCCCACTCCAAGGGTATGTCCATCGAGGCCGAGGTCGGCGGCATCGGCGGCACCGAGGACGGCGTGACCTCCAGCGGCGAGCTCGCTGATCCTGCTGAGTGCAAGCAGATTGCTGACCTGGGCGTCGACTTCCTCGCCTGCGGCATCGGCAACATCCACGGCGTGTATCCCGCCGACTGGGCTGGCCTTTCCTTCGAGCGTCTGGGAGAGATTAAGGCTCAGACCGGCGACCTGCCCCTCGTCCTGCACGGTGGCACCGGCATCCCCGAGGATCAGATCAAGAAGGCCATCTCCCTGGGCATCTCCAAGATCAACGTCAACACCGACCTGCAGCTCGTCTTCGCCAAGGGCGTCCGCGAGTACATCGAGGCTGGCAAGGATCAGCAGGGCAAGGGCTTCGACCCCCGCAAGCTCCTCAAGCCTGGTCGCGACAACATCGTTGCCCGCACCAAGGAGCTCATGGAGGAGTTTGGCTCCGTCAACAAGGCGTAAGCGTCGCTAAACTTCCCGCCGGAAGCCCCGTCTCCCTACACTGTTTCCTTTGCGCTCACCTGGCTTCGCCAGAAGTCGCGCCAAGGAAACAGTTCCGGGGGACGGGGCTTCCTTCGTTTAATGCCGCAGGGTTACGAGGCTGAATTAAGATGGCTACTGGCTTCGCCAGAAGTCGCGCGACGGAATCAGCTCCGGGGAAACGGGGCCTCCTTCGTTAACTCGCTACAGGGTTACTGGGCTGAATTCATTTTTTGACTACCGCTCGGCGGTGTTGATGGCTCCCTTGTTGGGGCTTTCTTTTTATCTCGCTACAATGGGCTTCAAGCGTTCTAGTGACTTGGAGTTTGGTATGGCTGTTATTGATGTGCTGCCTTCGGATGGGAAGGTTATTGACGAGGGTCCTGTTGGTTGCTCTGTTGATGTTTGCTGTGATGACTTTCGTCATCTCGATATTGGACTGCTGCCCGAGATTCTTCGTCTTAAGGATGCCGGGTATTTGACGCAGGCTGTTGCTGCCTGCGATCGCCTTTTGGAGCAGAACCCTGAGCCTTCGCTGGCTGCTTGTGTTCGCGCCGAGCGGTATCGCATGCTCGAGACGCCGCTTCATTTTTCGGTGTCGCGCGATCAGGCTATTGCGATGATTCGCGAGGAGTGGCCAGAGTTTACCGAAGAGCAATTTGACGACTTGATTAATCGCAAGCGTATTGACTGGCGCTTTATCGATGGCGAGCTGTTCGTTCTCGACAACTTCCTCGATTCGCTTCGCGTGTACCCCAAGGAGGTTCCGGGCCTGCGTCCCGATTCTACGGACGGCATCGCGCTGCGTAACCAGATGCTCAGGGAGATGGAGTCGCAAAACGGGTTGACTCGCGTCATCACGCTTAAGGCATCCGTGTCTGTCCCTGGGGCTCTGGAGGGAGAGGCTGTTCGCGCGTGGCTACCCGTTGCTGCCGCCTGTCGTCAACAGTCTCATATCGAGGTTCTCGATATGACGTCGGAGGGTACCGTTGCCTCTGAAAACGTTTCGGCTCGTACTGCCTCTTGGACATCTTCGACTGAACATTCATTCTCGGTGACCTATCGCTATCACATCGATGCAGCCTATTGCGATATCTATGGTGGCGCGCTCCCATCGCATACGTGCATGGACACGCCGCTGTCCGAGGACACCTCCGAGGACCGTCCGCACATTGCGTTTACGCCGTACCTGCGACAGTTGACGGAGCATGTCGTTGATGGCCTCGAGGATCCGCTCGATCGCGCTCGTGCTATCTATGATTACCTGACACAGCATATCGACTATCGCTATCAGCCACCGTACCTGCTTTTGGGATCTATTGCCGACGACTGTGCGCATTCTTTACGCGGCGATTGCGGCGTTATGGCGCTCACGTTTATCACCATGTGCCGCATCGCGGGCGTGCCTGCCCGTTGGCAGAGCGGCCTGTATGTTGCTCCCGATTCGGTGGGGCCGCACGATTGGGCTGAGTTCTATACGCCACAGACCGGTTGGCTTAACGCCGACGTATCGTTCGGTTCCTCGGCGCGCAGGATGGGGGAGGAGTGGCGTCGCCAGCACTACTTTGGCAACCTCGACCCGTGGCGTATGGTGGCCAACAATCGATTCCAGGCTGAATTTGTGCCTGCTTTCGATGGCATGCGCGAGGACCCCTATGACAACCAGATGGGCGAGGCCTCGGTTGACGGACGTGGATGTCGTAAGCGGGAGATGTTGCGCAAGGTTGAGCTTATCGAAATGCTCGAAGTACCATTTTCGGACTAATCAACAGAAAGCTGTGATAAACTAACTCACGCATTACGTGCCCGAGTGGCGGAATTGGCAGACGCAGTGGACTCAAAATCCACCGTTGGCAACAACGTGCGAGTTCGAGTCTCGCCTCGGGCACCATACATGCAAGTGAGCGTTCAAGGGGGTCGAGGCCCCCTTTTTTTCGTGCCGAACTCGCGTGAGCGCGCGGAGCGTTAAGCAAACAGGCCTGTGGCCTGTTTGTAACGGAGCGTGGCGAGGACGCCATGCGCCCGAAGCCCGGGGCTTCGCGAAGCGAAGGCCCTTCGAGTCTCGCCTCGGGCACCATACATGCACCTGCGCTTCAAGGGGGTCAAGGCCCCTTTTTCGTGTACGTAATGTGATAGCGCGCTGTACGTGTTATCATGCCCAAGGCGTTGTTCCCGCAATGCCCTAAAGAGGAACCCGAGGGTTCCCACCTTTTGGCGCCAACGAGCAGCTGACTGGTCATACAACTTAGATTCCCTTCCTCATATTGAGGATGTCTATGCGTACGACCTGGTTGCAAAGAAGCGCCGGGTTATTTTTTTATGAATGGAGGTAGGGAAAATAGCTAAGTCTGATGACACCCGCATCAACGACGAGATCACTGCATCTTCGTGCCGTTTGATTGGCGTCGATGGCTCTCAGCTCGGCCTGTTCGCCATCCGCGATGCCCAGCGCGTCGCTGACGATCAGGGTCTCGACTTGGTCGAGATCGCTCCCAACGCGGAGCCGCCGGTCTGCAAGGTCATGGACTACGGTAAGTTCAAATACCAGCAGGCCATGAAGGCCAAGGCCGCTCGTAAGAACCAGTCCAAGGTCGAGGTCAAGGAAATGAAGTTCCGACCCAAGATCGACGTTGGCGATTACGAGACCAAGAAGGGCCACGTTCTGCGTTTCCTCAAGAAGGGCGCACGCGTTAAGATCACCATCATGTTCCGCGGCCGTGAGATGGCTCACCCGGAGCAGGGTCTTAACGTTCTCGAGCGTCTCGCCGAGGATCTCAAGCCTTACGCTACGGTCGAGTCCAAGCCTAAAATGGAAGGCCGTAACATGCTTATGCTGCTCGCCCCGATTAAGGGCGCCTTCGATGAGGATAAAGCGGCAAGCGATACCAAGTAACTAGTGTTCTGTAACCGATTAAGGAGTATTTCATGCCTAAGATGAAGTCCCACAGCGGCACCAAGAAGCGTTTCCGCAAGACTGGTACCGGCAAGCTTATGCGCGCCAAGGCTTTCAAGAGCCACATCCTGAGCAAGAAGTCCACCAAGCGTAAGCGTGGCTTCCGTCAGGAGACCGAGATCGCCGCTGCCGACCGCAAGGTCATCAAGTCGCGTCTCGCCTAAGTTCGCGTTCCCGTTTTTCGTTTTACCGTCTAGGAGTTGATAGAACATGGCACGTATTAAGCGCGCTGTTGCCGCCAAGAAGAAGCGCCGTACCGTTATGCACCGTGCGAAGGGTTACTACGGTGCCGCTTCGCGTACTTACAAGCATGCTAAAGAGCAGGTCCAGCACTCCCTGCAGTATCAGTATCGTGATCGCCGCAACAAGAAGCGCGAGATCCGCTCTCTCTGGATCACCCGTATCAACGCTGCTGCTCGCCTGAACGACATCTCTTACTCTCAGTTCATGCACGGCCTGAAGGTTGCCGGCATCGAGCTCGACCGTAAGGTCCTGGCTCAGATGGCTTACGAGGACATCGAGTCCTTCAACGAGCTGGCTGCCATTGCCAAGAAGGCTCTCGAGGCCTAATAGATTCTGTTGAATCGCTAGGGGAGTGTCGCACTGTGCGCGGCACTCCCTCTTTTTTATCGAAAGCGCTGGTTTACATAGCAAAAAGCGCGGGTAGATAAACACTTACAGGTGACCGATCTCTATATATCTCTTAACCGAAGGGTCATCATCTGATACGTGCAGTATTTCTGCATCAGCCTTTCTATTGCTTATATAGGAAGCGATATGTTGTGTAGGACTTGTGAAGAGCGGAATTGACGTCCCACATCGCCCTCCGGTCTGGCAATATATCTCCTTGCCGCGCGGCCCGGTCGAACCGGATCGGCCGCAAAGCGTGCACCTTGAGAACCGGATACTGCGAGGATGGACACTTACTTCAGTGTCGCATCCGGGCAGACATCGAACCATTTGAAATGGTCTAACTTGGATTTGT
>CAJLVJ010000026.1 GCA_905210085.1 uncultured Collinsella sp.
CGTAGCGGGTGGTTTAAAGCTGGCCGCTGCGCGGCCAGCGGACTAAAGTCTTGAAGCAAAAGCGCGGCCTAAAAGGCCGCGCACCATCTTTATTCAGATTAATCATTGCCCGTTGTGACATCGCCGAACCCGCAGGGCAGAGAACAAGTTCCCTCCCGGCGCACTCCGCAGGACGCAAGAAGCCCTCGCCGCACGAAGTGCGCAGCGAGGGCTTCTTGCATGTCCGAGGACGCGCCGGGAGGGAACTTGTTCTCTGCCCGGATAGGTAAGACAAATTACGCGACGGTGTAAACCCAGTTGTGCTTATCCTCGACAGCACCGGACTGGATACCAGTCAGGGTCTCGCGAAGCTTCTTCATCACAGGGCCAATCTCGGTGTAGCCAGCCGGGAAGGTCACAGTCTCGTCGGCGCCGTAAACCTTGTTGTCGATCTCGCCAACCGGGGAGATGACGGCAGCGGTGCCGCACAGGCCGCACTCCACAAAGGTGCCGGCCTTGACCTCGGCCCACTCGACGGGACGCTGGTCAACGGTCATGCCCAGGTCCTGAGCAACCTGAACGAGCGAACGACGGGTGATAGAGGGCAGGATGGAGTCAGTGTGCGACTGCGGAACGACGAGCGTGCCGTCCTCCTTCACGAACAGGACGTTGGCACCGCCGGTCTCCTCGACATAGGTGCGGGACTCGGAGTCGAGATACAGGTTCTCGGCATAGCCCTCGCGATGAGCCTCCATCGTGGGCTTGAGGGACATGGCGTAGTTCAGGCCGGCCTTGATGTTGCCGGTGCCGTGAGGTGCCGCACGGTCATACTCGGAAACGCGCAGCTTGACGGGCTTGAGGCCACCCTTAAAGTACGGACCGACCGGGGTCACGAGAATGCGGAACGTGTACTCAGGAGCGGGAGCCACGCCGATCACGTCACCGGAGCCGATCATAAACGGACGCACGTACAGGGTCGCGCCGGAACCGAAGGGCGGAACCCAGGCGGCGTTGGCAGAAACGACCTGCTTGACGGCCTCAACGAACTTGTCCTTGGGGAACGGGGGCATCTCGAGGCGCTGGGCAGAGTTATACATACGCTCAGCGTTCATGTCGGGACGGAAGCAGACGATGCTGCCGTCCTCGGCGGTGTAGGCCTTCAGGCCCTCAAAGACCTCCTGGCAGTAATGGAAGATACCGCCGCACTCGGAGACATGCAGGGTGTGGTCGGTGGTCAGGCCGCCCTCGTCCCACTCGCCATCCTTCCAATGAGCCTCGTAGCTGTAATCGGTCTTCATGTAGCCAAAGCCGAGGCTACCCCAATCGATATCCTTCTTCTCGACAGTCATATGTCGCTCCTTACATACACAGTTGCATACTCGCGAACCCGCACGCAAGGACCGAGGCCGACCGCGTCGCAACGTCGCACGCCCGGAGCGTAGAGCCGGACGGGACACGCGAGCAGCATCAAAGCCGATGGCACGTCGATTCGCATGCACGAGATTGTACTCCCCGCACGCGTCTGATAAAACGCTTTTCTTTAACTAACTAAAGTAATTTCATTTGATCGAAGCTGAAGAGGCCCGCCACCGTAAACGGTGACGGGCCTCAACTGCACGGTTTGTGCGCTGGCTCGAGCTAGGCGTTCTATTTGCCCAGCTTGGCCTTAACCAGACCGACCACGGTCGGGATGATCGACACGGCAACGATGCCGATAATCAGCAGCTCAAAGTGCTCCTGCACAAAGGGAATGCCGCCAAAGAAGTAGCCCAGCAGCGTAAAGACCGTCGACCAGGTAATGCCGCCCAGCACGTTAAAGACGACAAAGTTGCGCCAGTGCATGCCGCCCATGCCAGCAATAAAGGGCACAAAGGTGCGGATAAACGGGAAAAAGCGGCCCAGGAAGATGGCCAGGTGACCCCACTTGTCCAAGAAGTCCTCGGACTTTTTGATGCGCTCGGGCGTCATGGCCTTGACCTTGCCCGAAGCGATGATCTTGCGGCCAAAGAAGTGACCGATCATAAAGTTGCACTGATCGCCCAAAATGGCAGCGGCCCATGCGGTGGCCAGAAGCGCCACGATGTTAAAGCCGCCGTTGTGGGCAAAGAAACCCGAGGCGAACAGCAGCGAATCACCGGGAAGGAACGGGAAGAACACCACGCCCGTCTCGATAAAGATGATCAGGAACACGCAGCCGTAGGCCATAAGCGGGCCGGCGGCGATCCAGCTGGCGATCGCGGTGCGCGGGTCCTTAAGCAGCTCGGCAATAAAATTGATGAAACCCATGAAGTAAAACCTCTCAGTTGTGGGCGCGAATACGTCCAAGTTGACCAGTATACGGTTGCGGTGCCCCCTCGTGCGCAACCCCACAAAAGCATGACTCCATTACCAGCAAGTTTGCATAACTGACACTTGTAGCGCAAAGCCGCCAAGATTGTCCTTTTTAATCCCTAGCGAATCGCTATACTTTATTGAATCGCATTGCCATGGCGCTAAGGGAGGGCGGCCGGTGAGCTTTATCAATACCATTCGCGAGGACATCAAGACCGTCCAGGCGCAGGACCCCGCCGCGCAAAACGGTCTGGTCATCTTCCTTTCCTATCCTGGCCTGCACGCCAAGTGGAACCACGTGCCCGAGCACTGGCTGTGGGAGCACGGTCATCGCTCGCTCGCCCGCGTGCTCTCGCAAATCACCCGCCACATCACCGGCGTCGAGATTCACCCTGCCGCGCAGATTGGCAAGCACTTCTTTATCGACCACGCCATGGGCGTCGTCATCGGCGAGACCACCATTGTGGGCGACAACTGTGTGCTCTACCAGGGCGTCACGCTCGGCGGCACCGGCAACGAGACCGGCAAGCGTCACCCCACCCTGGGCAACAATGTCACGGTGGGCACGGGCGCCAAGGTGCTCGGCAACATCCGCATCGGCAACAACGTCAAGATCGGCGGCAACTCGGTCGTCGTTAAGGACGTCCCCGACAACTGCACCGTCGTGGGCGTGCCGGGACGTATCATCAAGCGCAACGGTTGCCGTGTGTTCGAGGAGAGTTTCGACGCCAAGCAGCATCGCGAGTACATGCCCGATGACGCCGCCGAGCAGTCCGCCCTCAACCGCCAGGGCATCACCGAGAATGCCCGCCGCGTCAAGGAACTCGAGCGAGAGGTGGCCGAGCTCAAGGCCCTCGTCGCCAAGCTCGTGGACGAACGCTAGGAACGCAAGCGGCACAAAACGACATCGGCATCAACGCAAAGGCGCGCCAGGGAATTCATCCCCGGCGCGCCTTTCTTTTTGATGTGACATGCGGGACTGTCCCTTTGTCACATTATGCGAACTGACTCAGATAGAGGTCGGCGTAAGCGCCCTCGGCTGCGAGCAGCTCCTTATGCGTGCCCTGCTCGATAATGTTGCCGTGGTCCATGACCAAGATCAGGTCGGCGTCCACGATCGTCGACAGGCGATGCGCGATCACAAAGCTCGTGCGCCCGCGCATAAGCGCGTCCATGGCGCGGCCGATAGCAAGCTCGGTGCGCGTGTCCACGCTTGAGGTCGCCTCGTCCAGGATGAGAATCGCCGGGTTGTTGAGCAGCACGCGCGCAATGGTCAGCAACTGGCGCTGGCCCTGGCTGATGCTTTCGGCATCGTTGGCCACGCGCGTGTCGTAGCCCTGCGGCATGGTGCGCACAAAGAAGTCAACCTGGGCGGCGCGCGCAGCCGCAACAATCTCCTCGCGCGTTGCCTCGGGGCAGCCGTAGGCGATGTTCTCGGCAATCGTGCCGTCGAACAGCCAGGCGTCTTGCAGCACCATGCCAAACTGCTGACGTAGCTCGCCGCGATCCATGCGGCTCGTATCCACGCCGTCGAGCGTAATACGCCCGCCGTCAATCTCGTAGAAGCGCATGAGCAGGTTGATGAGCGTCGTCTTGCCTGCGCCCGTGGTTCCCACCACGGCAATCTTCTGGCCCGGCTCGGCGGTAAACGACACGTCGCGCATAAGCGGCTTGTCGGGCGAATAACCAAAGCGCACGTGCTCAAAGGAGACGCGACCCTCAACGCGACCCGGCAGCTTGGCGGCCTCGTCCGGCAGCGGATCGGCCTCCATCTCGGGCTCATCGAGCAGGTCGAACACGCGCTCCGCACTCGCCAGCGCGCTCTGCAGCGAGTTGAAGGTAAACGACAGCTGCGTCATGGGCTCAGATGCCTCGTAGATAAACTGGAAGAACGCCTGGAACACGCCGACGGTCATGTGGCCGGCAACCAGCATACTGCAGCCCACAATCGCAATCACGATCTGTGCCAGGCGGCCGATAAAGCGCACCGCGGGGCCGACGGCGTTAATCATAAAGTCGGCCTTGGCACTCACGCGTGCCAGCTCGCCCGAGGCCTGGTGCACCTCGGCAGAACTTTGGCGCTCGCGGTTAAACGCGCGAATCACCAGACGGCCCGAGTAGCCTTCCTCGACCGCACTCGTAATCTTGGACACCCACTCTTGGCGCTCACCGGTTACGTCATGCGTGCGGCGCGAGACCACCTTGGTCACCAGCAGCGACAACGCCGTAAAGAACAAAAAGACCAGCGTAAGTGGCACGCTAAACACGAACATCACGCTCACGGCGCCCACCACGGTACCGATCGACACCAGAAGCTGCAGCAAGCCGCGCTGCATGCTCTCGGACATCTTGTCCAAGTCGTTGGTCGCACGGCTGACGACCTCACCGGGACGATGCGCGTCAAAAAAGGCAAGCGGCAGACGGTTGAGCTTTTGTGCGATGCGGTTGCGTAGGCACAGGTTGAGGCGTTCGGCAACGCTCGACATCAAAAAGCTCTGGAGCGCGTAGAACGAAGCGGCGGCCGTCCAAATCAAAAAGTAGATGAAGATAGTCCTGCCGCAGTTCTCCCAGGTGATGCTGAAGGTGGTGTCGTTGGCAAACGCCACCTGAATGTGGCTCCACAGCTCATCGATCACGCGGGCGCTATATGCCGGCGCGGCAGTGTTAAAGATGGCATAGAACACAATGCTCGCGAACACGATATAGAAGCGCCAATGGTCGCCGGCAGCCTCACTCCACAGGCGGCGCACCGTCGCCCAGGTATCCCGAGGCGTCTCGTCCTCGTCTTCATCGTCCACGTCGCGCATACGCTCTGCCTCGGCGCGGGCGCGCTCGTCCTCGGCACGTTCGTTTTCCTCGTAGAGCGCTTGGCGGCGAGCCTCGCGCTCGGCTGCAGCCTTGGCGGCGTCATCCAGCTCGGGTGCCACGGCAGCCGTTTCCTCGACCAGTACCGCGGCAGCGGCGTCATCAACGCCGCCCTGCTTCTTGAGCTCCTCGGTCATGCTACTCACCTCCCTTCATCTGCGATTCCGCGATGGCGCGGTACACCTCGCAGGTTTCCATAAGCTCGCCATGCGTGCCCAAGCCCACAACCTCGCCATCCTTGAGCACGACGATCTGGTCGGCGTGCAAGATCGTCGAGATGCGCTGCGCGATGATGAGCACCGCAGCGTCACGCGTCTCGTCTTGCAACGCATGACGCAGGGCGGCATCGGTCTTAAAGTCCAGGGCCGAAAAACTGTCATCGAAGATATATAGATCGGCATGCTTCATGAGCGCACGGGCGATTGCCAAACGCTGGCGCTGGCCGCCCGAAAAGTTCGTACCGCCCTGGGCAACCGGGGTATCGAGCCCCTGCGGTTGGTCGAGTACAAAGGTGCTCTGGGCAACCTCAAGCGCGTGAAGCATGTCGCCCTCGGTCGCGCCTTCGTTACCAAAGCGCAGGTTGCTCGCCACCGTACCCGAGAACAGCCACGCCTTCTGCGGCACGTAAGCGATATGCCCGCGAATCTCACCTTGCGAAAGGTCGCGCAGGTCAACGCCGTTCAGGCGAATGGCGCCCTTCGTGGCATCGTGGAAACGCAACAAGAGCTTGGCCACCGTTGACTTGCCCGAGCCCGTTGAGCCTACAATCGCCGTGGTCTGGCCACGGCGACAGGCAAAGCTCAGGTCGCACAGGGTATCCTCGTCGGCATCGTCAAAACGGAACGACATATGGTCGAACACGGCAACCGCGTCGGCACCATCTGCGGACTCAGGCGCCCCGTCGCCCAGCGTTGCCTTGCCGTCCACGATGCTCGGCTCGATTTCGAGCACCTGTTGCGCGCGGTTGAGGCACGCCGCAGCGCGCGGAAGCGTCAGAATCACCATCTGCGCCATCATCACAAAGAACAGGATCAAGATCGCGTATTCCAACACGGCCGAGATGCTGCCGATTTGCATGGCGTGGACGCCCGCGCGGTTGCCGCCCACCCACAGCACCGCCACCTCGGCGATATTCATCAAAAAGAAGCTGGAACTGTCGAGACCCACAAACAGGTGGTTGACCTTGATGGCGTTGGCCGCGTACTCGCTAAACACCTCGTCCAGGCGCTGCTCCTCGTGGCGCTCCTTGTTAAATGCGCGGATGACGCGCACGCCCACGATGTTCTCGCGCAGCACCACGTTCATGCGGTCGATAAAGCTCTGCAGGCGCATAAAGATCGGCGCGGCGTTAGCCACCGTAAAGACCGCCGCCACCAGCACGATCGCAACGACCACACCAAGCAGCGTGCCCATGGCGGGATCGATGAACCAAGCAAAAATGATGCCTGCCACGGCCAAGAACGGCACCGGCAGCACCAACTGAATCGTCTGAAGGACAGCTTGCTGAATCACGTTGATGTCGTTGAGTGAGCGCGTGATCATCGAACCCGTGCCAAAGCGCTCAAAGTCGCTGGCGGACAGCTCGAGCGACTTGTCGTACACGGCATTGCGGATATCGCAGGCCACGTTGGCGGCCAGGCGCGCCGAAAGATAGCAGCCCAACACCGTGCCGCCGCTGGCCATGCCGGTCGCGATAAGCATGTACAGGCCGTTGCGTAAAATATAGTCGATGTCGCCCGTGGTAATACCGGTGTTGACCATGTTCGCCAGCATCGTGGGAACCAACAGCGTACCGACGTTATCTATCAGCACCGCAAACAGCGTCACCGCAATCAGACCGCGGTACGGCCTCATAAACCTCATTAAGAGTCGCATGTGTCCCCCTCGCCCTTATCGTCAGCCTCGTTCTCGGCGGCCACTTGCCGTTTAAATGCCTCGCACTCTTCGTTAAGAACATGGGAGAACTTACCGACCAAGCGCATGATCTCGCGCTGTTCCCACGGCTCGAGCGCCTCGAATGCCTGTTGCTCGGCTTTTTGCGCCGGCAACGCGTAGCGCTTGGCAAACTGCACGCCTTCTTCGGTCAGTCGCACAACCTTGTTCTTACGACTGCCCTCGGCAAACTCCAACGTCGCAAGCCCTCGCGCCCTAAGCGTCTTGATCGCCGAATTGATGGTCTGTTTGCTGTAGAACCATTCACTCGTCAGCCGACTCACGGTAACGCTTCCGCCCGCCGCACTCGTGTCGACGAGCATCCAGTAGGCGCAGTCCGAAAGACCGCAGGCGCGCGCGAACTCCGAATAGATACGGTCAAGCCCGTTGAGCATCCGGTCGAAATCGACCGGGCTAACTGCACTATTCATCTCTCCCACCATTCGATAGTCCGAGTTTTGACCAATTAATATCTCTACATTAGTCCGAGTTTTGACTATCGTCAACAAGCTCGTTGTTTATGGTCGGCTCTACATAAGCATATCGACAAAAAAGACCGCCGGCGCGGGGGCGGCGCCGGCGGTTGCGAGAGAATATCGAGTGTTGGCTGTTAAGCAGCGACGGCCTCATAGACCGTAGCACCCGAGAAGCTGTCATGCAGGCTCTTGCCGGCAATCCACGGCAGCTCGACGACCTCGCAGACCGTGTTGACCAGCTCGGAGCAGTCAGTAAAGTGGCCCTTGTCGTTGAGGGCCTCGCAATCCTGAACACGCCAATAGCCATCGGTGTGCGTGATGTAGTACTCGTGATCGTTGATCGACACGAAAGCGCGCGTCTTGGAACGCAGCAGCTTCAGAAATCCTTCGAAATCGGTCTCGACGACATCTCCAGCCTGGAACATGATGTTACCTCCTGGCCCGGCGCCACCACGGCGCATTGATAAACGTTGGTACTCCTTTAGTAAAACCTTTATCAGAGGTTATGCGTTTGTCATTTAGGCAAGTGGTAAAAAACCGCAGGGTAGACGGGATAAAACGTCTAACCATCCCATTTGTTTGTCACATTCTGAAGGTACTTTTATGCAAACCTACTTTCCCAATTGGAATCTATCCTTTTGGCCGGGCAATTGACCGTCTATCGTTTAAGCCCGGCGGGTATGAACGAGGCATCTGCAACGCCACCGCAAGGAGACACCATGGAGACTATCGAAGCACTCATTCACCGTCGCAGCTGCCGCAACTACAGCGATCGTCCCGTCGAGGCCGAAAAGCTTGCACGTATTATCGAAGCCGGCCAATATGCACCGAGCGGCATGGGACGCCAGCCGGTGACGTTTGTCGCCGTCACCGACCCCGCGACCGTCGAGCGTCTCTCACAGCTCAACGCCCAGGTCATGGGCAGCAACAGCGACCCCTTCTATGGCGCCAAGACCGTTGTGGTGGTGCTGGTTGACCGCAGCGTGCCCACACATCTGGAAGACGGCTCGCTCGCCATGAGCAACTTGCTCAACGCCGCCTATGCACTGGGTGTCGATTCGTGCTGGATTCACCGCGCGCATGAGGTCTTTGACTCGCCCGAGGGCCTGGAGCTGCTGGCCAGCTGGGGCCTGCCCGCCGACGGCAGCCTGCGCGGTGTCGGTAACTGCATTCTTGGCTACGCCGAGGACACGCTACCCGAGGCAAAGCCGCGCCGCAACAACGTGGTGTACGTCAAGTAGCGCAGGAGTGTCCCCTTCTGCCGGCAAGCTATGTTGATATTTGAGTTGTCGTCGCTTCGCTTGTCTGGGTCGTTTCGGCGTCGTCGCCTTGCTTGTCTTCGTCCTTTTGAGCATCGGCGATGGTGGTGGCCGCCGCGACGATGCCGCGCTGGGGCGCGACGCCTGTCTGGGTCTGAGCGCCCTCGATAACTTCTGTGCCTGCATGCGCGAGCTCGGGCGATTTAAACATTGCGTCCAAGTTGGCGCCACCGCCGGCGTAGCCAAGCGCAGCGAGTGCGATGACGATCACTGCAACGACGGCCACGATCGGAACATAACGATGCCAACCAGCCGGATTGAGTCCACTGCGGCGAGCCGCCCCGCGGCTGATGTAACCGAGCGTTCCGTCGTGCTTGAGCTTTGAGCCCACCACGCGTTTGCGGCCCCACAGCGAGGACTCTGCCTGCATTGCCAAGCGGGCGCTTGCCGAAGGATAGCCGTATTTAGTGCGCTTGAACGAGCCATCAAACCCCGAGGCGTGTTTACCCCACGTCACCGATGTCGTGCGTCGGTTGACCGGCGCGGCACTCCGCCTTCTGCGGCTCGGTTTTGAAGTCTCAGCCATATGCCCTCGCACGCCGTAACCAAATCGAAACAATAACGCTTTGGACTGTAGCACACGCGTCGCGCGCGGTCACGGGCGCCTCGCCCAACGGTCATCGTCCTTCAGCAAGCGCCACAGCGTTGTACGGCTTATGCCCAGTACCTCCGCCGCACGGGTTCGGTTGCCGTGGAGATGATCTACAACCAGATGCGCGATATCTCGCTCGGTATCGGCCAGCGGTCGCAGGATATACAGGTCGCTTTCGAGCGTCGGGGCGCCAAAGGCTGCGGTCTTAATCACGTCCTCTTGGGCGAGCACTTCCTCCGCCACAGCGCGGTCCACCGCGCCCGCCCCCACCAATATATACAGTCGTTCCGAGACCTCGCGGAGCTGCAGATAATTGCGCGGCCAGCGGTAAGCATCGAGCGTCTTCGTCGCCGCGGAAGACAGCGTGGGCGCTGCCGTCCCAAATGCGTCAGCGAGATATTCCAAATAGCGCGCAACCTTCGTCGACGCGGCTCCCTGCTCGGCGATTGCCGGCGCCACGCTCACCGCACAGGCGAAGCGCTCGGTCACAAAGGCGGCTTGATCACTTTCGCTGCCGCCCGGCATGTCATTCGCTGTCAGCACCACATGGCAGCGCGTCGCCAACGCGGTGTCGGTCATCGTGGAGACCAGCTCGCGGAGGCGCTGGGGGCCAACCGCGTTCCAGCCCTCAATGCAAAGGGTCAGCCCCGTTTGGAACAACGGCGATTCGGCGCTTTTGAGCACATGGCGCCAACCGCGATCGGTGAGCTCATCGAGCGCAACGGAAACAAAGGGCTGATCGGCAAAAGGACCGTCCAGATAGAGGCGCTTGGCGATCTCGACCTGACCCGCTCCCAGCTCGCCCTCGAGCATAAGGGGCACACCGCGTGCGTAGCTCTCGGCGACCGGCGCAGCCACCGAGGTCGCCCCCTCAACGATGCCGTACGCGCTCGATTCGTAGCGGGCCTCAACTTCGTCGGCGTTGAGCCACTCGACGCCCGCATGCGCCGCGGCACCGCGCACCTCGCGGACCACAACGACCCAAAGGCCCCCGCCCTCTTTGTCGGTGGGGCGAACGGTCAGGCTCAGGCGCGCACCCTCACGCCCCATAACCAGACGCGCTCCGTCTCCTATACGGTCGAGGCGCTCAGCGACAAAAGCCGCCACATCCCGCTCAAGCGCCGCGTCATTCATGGTCGAGATCGCGACGTCTCCACGCGCATCGATTGCCAATGCCGAGGCCCCGGCAGCAGCCAGGGCCTCGGTCAAGATGTTCAGCTTGGCATCGCTATCCATGATTTGCCCCTGTCCACGGCGACATGCAACCGCCGACGGTCGCACGACCGAGTGTTTCAAAATTGAACGATATTGCTCACCAAACACTATAGGGCAGAAAGCGCCGTCCTGCGAGTATAGGTGTTGCCCCGCATCGCCATCCTGGCGGGGCGATAAGAGCTCTTCGGGACCTATCAACCTGCGGACAAGCCATACCCGCAAGAGCTCCTATCGCTCCACCGTGAGAATGTGCTCGCCAGCACGCAAACAAGCTACTTCTCTACCAGATTCCCAGTACGTGTTGCATTCCCAAACTCATGCACGCAATGCCAATCCAGCAGCAAAAGCCCAGCGCGATGGGCTTGCCGCCCTTTTTGACCAGCTCAACGATATCGGTATTAAAACCAATAGCCGCCATGGCCATCACAATAAAGAATTTCGACAGCTCCTTGATGGGCGCCGTGATGGACACGGGAAGCTGAAACACCGTGGTGATCACGCTCGCCAGCACAAAAAACAGCACAAACATGGGAAACGCGCGTTTAAGGGAGAACGTGCTTTTGGCGTCGCCGCCGGCTTTGCGCGCCAGATGCATCTGCCAGCATGCGAGGACCAACGTGATGGGGATAATGGCCAGCGTCCTGGTAAGCTTGACCACCGTGGCGCTCTCGAGCACATTGGCGCCGGGATGCATGCTGTCCCAGGCACTCGCCGCAGCCGTTACGGACGAGGTGTCGTTGATGGCGGTGCCGGCAAACAGGCCAAAGCCCTCGTTGGTCAGCCCGAGCATGCCGCCGAGCGTCGGAAACACGAGCGCCGCGATAACGTTAAACAGGAAGATGACCGAAATGGCCTGGGCAATCTCGCGATCGTCGGCATCGATGACGGGTGCGGTCGCGGCGATGGCAGAACCGCCGCAAATCGACGAACCCACACCCACAAGCGTCGCGATCTTGCCCGGCACGTTCATGACGCGGCAGAGCACAAAGGCGATGACAAGCGAGGTCGAGATTGTCGCCACGATAATCGGCAGCGACTGGGCGCCCTTGGACAGAATCTGGGAGAGGTTCATGCCAAAGCCAAGCAGAATAACCGCGTACTGCAAGACTTTTTTGGACGTATAGGTGACGCCGGCGGCGAGCTGTTCGCGACGATTCTTGGGAAAGACGAGCGCCAGGACCATGCCAAAGAGGATGGCAAATACCGGACCGCCGACCACTTCAATTTGTTTGCCGAGCAACGTCGCGGGAATGGCGATGATCAGGCAGAACAAGACGCCTTTCCAGCGCTCGCGTACGATATTTGCCAGTTGCATATGGGACTCCTTCTTTCTATTTCACGTTTGCGACGGCTTATGATACGGCAACATTGAGCGCAGCCTTGCGCAAACACAGGCTAAGATGCCGCAATAGTTCTCAGGCAACAGCCGAATTACCCACCGCGGAGAGCTGATTCGCGGCATAATTAACAACTGACATATGAGTTTGATAGAACAGTTGCGAGGCGCTATGGAAGAATCGATGCACGTCGGCGAGCAGGAAACGAGCCTACAGGACCAGTCCTACCACACCATTCGACGCAAAATCGTCTACCTGGACTACAAGCCCGGCGAAAAGCTGGGCGTCAAGCAGCTTTGCGACGACCTGGATATGGGGCGCACCCCTGTGCGCGAGGCACTGGTACGTCTGGCGCAAGAGGGCCTGGTGCGCACCGTACCCCAAAGCGGCACCTATGTTTCGCCCATCAACCTCACCCTTGCCGAGAGTGCCTGTTATATCCGCGAGCATCTGGAAAAGCAGGTGATCGTGGAGTGCTGTGCGCGCGCCACCTCGGCAGGCATCGAGCAGCTCGACCGAGCCATCGCGCTGCAGGAAAAGGCCATGGCCGATGAGGATCGCATCGGCTTCTTTTTGAGCGACAACCTCATGCATCACATGATTTTTAGCATCGCATGTCGCAGCACCGTGTGGTCGTGGCTCGAAGAGACCAATGCCGACCTGGAGCGCTTCCGCTGGCTGCGCGCTGCCACGCAGGTTCTCGACAATCAGGACATTGTGAACGAACACAAGCAGATTCGCCGCGCTATCGCCGGTCGCGACCCCATCGAAGCGAGCTTTTTGGTCAGCAAGCACCTGCATATGATGTTTCGCAACCAGACCGAGGTCCTGGACCAGTTCCCCGAGTACTTCGAGACCAGCAAGCTCCGCTAACCTGCCAAAAAGGGACAGGTTTATTTTGGCAGGTTTTATCTGGGCAAATGCAGAAAAGGCCCGGCTCCACTGCAACGGAGCCGGGCCTCGGTCACTAGAACGGCGGAACAACAATTATTCGACCGTGACGCTCTTAGCGAGGTTTCGGGGCTGGTCAACGTCGCAACCTCGCAGGATGGCTACCTCGCGAGCGAGCAGCTGCAGCGGGACACTCGCCGTGATGGGGCTGAACACGTCGCGGACTGCTGGCACGCGGATAATGCAGTCGGCGATCTTGTTGATCTCCTCGTCGCCCTCGGTGGCAACGACGATGACCTTGGCGCCGCGCGCCTTGCACTCCATGAGGTTCGACACGGTCTTGTCGTAGGTGGCACTCTTGGTGGCCACAGCGATGACGGGGAAGCCCGGGTCGATCAGGGCGATGGGGCCGTGCTTCATCTCGCCGGCGGCGTAGGCCTCGGCGTGCAGGTAGCTGACCTCTTTGAGCTTGAGCGCGCCCTCGTAGGAAATAGCGGCACCCATGCCACGGCCCACGAACAGCGCCGACTGCGCGTCCTTGCACAGCAGGGCGGCCTCATGAACGGCCTCGGTCTGGGTATCCAAAATCCACTGGATCTGCTCGGCCGTATCGGAAAGCTCGCGGAACAGCATGCGTGCCTGCTTGGTGGTCAGGCGGTACTTGACCTGCGCCAGCAGCAGGGCCAAAAGCGTGAGGCTCACAACCTGGCCGATAAAGCTCTTGGTCGAGGCGACCGCAATCTCCTTGTTGGCCTTGGTGTAGATGACGCCGTCGCTCTCACGCGCCACAGGGCTGCCCACCACATTGGTGATGCCGAAGACCTTGGCACCCTTGATGCGCGCGTCGCGAATGGCGGCAAGGGTATCGGCCGTCTCGCCCGACTGGGACACGGCAACGACAAGCGTCGTCGGCGTGATGATGGGATTGCGATAACGGAACTCGCTGGCCGCCTCAACCTCGGTGGGGATGCGAGCCCAGCCCTCAATGAGATTCTTAGCAATGAGGCCAGCGTGATAGCTGGTGCCGCAAGCGATCACGTAGACGCGGTCGATGTCGTTGAGCTCCTCGAGCGAAAGGCCCAGCTCGTCGATGTCGAGCTCGCCGGCCGGCGTCATACGACCGACCAGCGTGTCGCGCACGACGCGCGGCTGCTCGTGAATCTCCTTGAGCATAAAGTCGGGATAACCGCCCTTTTCTGCCATGTCCAGGTCCCAGTCGATGTGGGTGACCTTGGGTTCGATAACGTTGCCGGCCTCGCCGGTATACTCGACGCCTGCGGGCGTGAGCTTGGCAAACTGACCGTCCTCGAGCACCACGACATCGCGGGTGGCGTCGATGAGCGCGATGACATCGGAAGCAACATAGGAACCGGTTTCGCCCACGCCGACTACGATCGGGGAATCCTTGCGGGCCACGGCGATCACGCCGGGCTCGTCAGCGCACACGACGGCCAGACCATAGGCACCGACCACGTGGGTGCAAGCCTCACGCACGGAGGCCATCAGGTCGTGCGTCTCGGCATAAGCCTCTTCGATCAGATGCGCGAAGACCTCGGTATCGGTCTCGCTCTTAAAGTGGTGACCGCGACCCTCCAGCTCTTCGCGCAGCTCGGCGAAGTTCTCGATGATGCCGTTGTGGACGATGGCGATACGACCGTCGCAGCTGGTGTGGGGGTGAGCGTTAACGACGGAGGGCTTGCCGTGGGTGGCCCAACGGGTGTGGCCGATACCGCAGGTAGCGTCGCTGTCAATGTTGGAAAGCTCGCTCTCCAGGCCCGCGACCTTGCCCACGCGGCGGATGACGTCGAGGTGCGCCGCGGCGCCCTCGCCCACCTCGAGCGCGACGCCCGAGGAGTCATAGCCGCGATACTCCATACGCTTGAGGCCCGTGACCAGGATGTTCTTTGCAATATCAGAGCCGGTGTAGCCGACAATTCCGCACATAGGATAAATCCCTTCGTTCGCGTGACTGCAAGACGTCCACGCACAGGGGGCGCTGAGACGTATAACGTTCGAGTATTGTACTCACGCAAGCGCAAGCTGATATACCAGAAGTGGTATCTCAACTTAGATACCACCCGATGCACACATGCCCAGCCGGTCCAAACCACCGCAAAGGTGCCTGTCCCCTTCGTGGTGGTCGCGCTGGCAACGGCGTTTCCCCAGATAAAACCTGCCAAAATAAACCTGTCCCTTTTTGGAAGGTTTGGGATGCTACAATCTGGCTTGTACTTGAAACGCATCAAAGGGGCCGCTATGGCAAAGGTAAAAATCAGCGACGTCGCGCGCGAGGCCGGGGTTTCGTTGGGCACGGTTTCCAACGCGCTCAACCATCCCGAAAAGTTACGCCCCGAGACCCTCAAGCTCATCAACGAGACCATCAATCGCCTGGGCTACCTGCCCAACCAAAGCGCTCGTCAGCTCGCGGGCGGCGCCACCAAGTCCTTTGGCCTGGTGCTTCCCCGTCTCGACCACGGCTTTTCGCTCCAAATCGCCAGCGGCGCCCACAACGAGGCCCGCAAGCACGGCTACGACCTGCTCATCGCCAACGCCGATAACGACGATATTCTCGAGGACCATTACCTGCGCTATTTTATGGGCACGCAGATGTCCGGCGTCATGGTTCAGCCCATGGCGTCCCCCGACTGGCATCCGGCCATGACTAAAATGCCCGTGCCGATCGTCCACCTGGACATCCATTGCTCCGAGCCCGGATACTACGTAGCGGCCGACAACGAGGCCCAGGGTCGCATCATTGCCGAACTCGCCATCGCCCGCGGCGCGCACCATATTGTCGTCGTCGGCCGAGCTGCATTTATGCAGCTCACCCTACGCGTGCTTGGCATTCACAAGGCCCTCGCTCTGCACCCCGATATCAAGATCGAAGTCATCGACGCCGGCGAATGGAATACCGCTGCCGACGGCTACGGCATCGGTGCCCAAATCGCCGAGCGCCCCGCAAACGAACGCCCCGATTTTGTCGTCGGCCTGACCGACGTGTTGGCCTCGGGCGTTATCTCGGCGCTGGTCGACAAGGGCATCTCTGTCCCCGAGCAGGTACGCGTAGCAGGCTGCGATGGCAACCCGCTCGCTTGGAGCGGATCGGTCCCGCTCACTACGGTAGCGCCCCCGGGCTACGAGATTGGCCGCAAGGGCGTTCAATTGCTCATGGAGCAAATCGAGAACAAGACCCCGGCAAAGACCAAGCATATCCGCGTCGGCTCTGCAGCGCGCACCGTCACCGCAGTCACCGCCGCCGAGGATATCAACCGCCAAGAACTGGTACGTCCGTTCCTACTGGAGCGCGCCAGCACCCAGGCAAGCACCCAGACCGACGCCACGGCCATCAACCTCGGCGCGTATCTATAGCACGCCCGCAAGTATGCTATGTCGCCGCTTAAGCAAAAGGGGCCCGACCATTGCCGGGCCCCTTTTGCTTAAGCGCAAACGTGGGCAATTGCTCGTTTCAACACCGCAATTGTCTAGCGCACGGCCTTGACCGCCGCCGCCAGGTCGAACAACGTATCGAGCACGGCCTCGCAGCCATCCACCACGTCTTGCGGCAGCGGCACGATATCGGGAACGGCAAAGACATGGCAGCCGGCCGTAATGCCCGAGACGCAGCCGTTGCGCGAATCCTCGACCACGGCACATTCCTCGGGGGCAAAACCCGCGCGCTCGCAGGCAAGCAGATACATCTCGGGGTCGGGCTTGCCGTGCGCGACGTCCTCGCCGCAGGTCACCGTTTCAAACTTGTCAAAAAGACCGAATGCTTTAAGGTTGCGCTCGGCCGTAACATGGCGCGATGACGTTGCAAGGCCCACGTGATAGCCCGCAGCCAACAGCTCGTCTATGCACTCGGCAGCGCCGGCCTTAAGCTCCAGATCGGTCTTGACCATCTCGTCGCGAATCTCCTTGTGGCGGACATAGATCGCCTCGGCGGTCTCGTGGCTGCCGTAATGCTTATCGAGGATGTCCATAACATCGGGCAGCGTGCGGCCGATAAACTGATGGATCAGCGCTTCATCAATCGCGAGCCCCAGCTCAGCGGCACCTGCCTTCCAGGCCTTAATCCCCAAACGCTCGGTATCGACCAGCGTTCCATCCATGTCAAAAATAACAGCCTTGATCATATCGGTCCCCCTCGCCGGATTGCATTACTGCCACTCTACCGCACTTTACAAGCTTGTATATAACGTATATAGCATATTGCACTTTCGTTACATAGCTGGAAGTCTTATGACAAGCAGCTCGGTGGGATTATAGTTTCATCCGAGCTTTAATAACTGTAAGGAACTTTCATGCTTTCAGACACCGCCGCACCCGCAGAGGAGCTTCAGGACAAACTCGCAGCACTCGAGCAGCTGCTTTTGGCATACGGACGCGTCGCCATCGGCTTTTCCGGTGGTGTCGACAGCAGCTTTTTGGCCGCGGTCTGCGCCCGCATCATGCCTACCAATACCCTCCTCGTCCATCTCACCACGCCGCTCATCGGCACGCCCGAACAGGCCTCGTTTGAGCGGTCCGTTGATGGACAAGCCAATGAAGGGGCGCATTTTAAGCTCCCCGTGCTCAATCTTTCGGTCGATCAGCTGCAGCTCCCCCAAGTAGCCTGCAACGATGCCAATCGCTGCTACCACTGCAAGCACGCTGGCTTTACCGCCATCGTCAACCACGCCAAGTCGCTCGGCTTTCCCACCGTCATCGATGGCAGCAATGCAAGTGATCGCGGCGACTACCGCCCCGGAATGCGTGCGGCAGAAGAGCTCGGCGTACGCTCCCCTCTTATGGAGGTCGGCTTTACCAAGGACGAAGAGCGCGAGCTACTACGCGCATGGGGCTATCCTGTTTGGAACCTGCCGGCGGGAGCATGTCTTGCCACGCGCGTCCCCACGGGCGAGGAGCTTACGTTCGAGAAGGTCTCCCTGATCCGCGCCTGCGAGGATTACCTGCACGATCTTGACCTGGCACAGGTACGCGCGCGCTTGATCGGTGGCTGCATGCGTATCGAGGCCGCACCCGCAGATGTCGCCAAGATTGCCGCCCTCGGCGGTGCCGCTGTCGACGACAAGGGCAAGACCCCGCTGCCCGCCGTTATCGAGTCCGCGCTGCGCGAGCTGGGCTGCGACCATATCTCCCCTGAGGTCACCCCCTACATCCACGGCAACATGAACCTGTAGGTTGCGCCGTTTTACAAACGGCGCAACTGCTCGGCGCTGCGCAGGCCCCGGGCACGGCAATCTGACGTTCAACTTCACGGGCGCGACCAAAAGGTCAGCGCCCGCTTGTTTCACGTCACCTTACCGCACCCGGAGCCCGCTCGCTCGCATATGCTCAACCTGCACTGCGTTAACTAACCTGCCAATAAGGGACAGGTTTGTTTTGGCAGGTTTTATCTTGGGAAAATATCGCGAGGCAGTCGCCCCTCTAGCACCCATCAAACTTCGTGAGACACAAGAGGGGCGACTCGGCTGCATCTACTTCTTCCGATAGCGGCGGTTGCGGCTCGTCGATGAACCCATTACTTCGATGAGCCCTTTATCCGCCATTTTTGGCAGATGGTAACGGACAGACGAAATTCTGACCCCCGATGCAACCGCTATTTCTCGCGCCGTCATATCCACTTCGGCGCTGAGAGCCTCCAGGATCCTATCCGCCGTCGAAGCTGACGGTTCTCTGTTCCTATCGATAATTTCGAACGTGTCTTTGCCGCATTTTGACAGGACATGTTTATCTACAAGGTCCCCGCAGATCAGACGAATGTCATCCGAATCCCACTTCAGGGCCTCTCGTATTTTTCGAACATCGTATACGCACCCATGCTCCCGCATAAACATGAGCAATGTTTCTTCGCGATCCGTCAGCTCGGCGCCCACATGGCTCTGAATCCACGTGCGGTTTTCAGCAAGCTCCGCCCCGTGCCGGGAAAGCAGCACCGTAAACGAATCGGCCTTAACGATAAATTTCGGCCTGCCAAGCGAACGAGACTCCATCTCGCGAATCATAGCCGGGATACCAGATCCCTGGCTTTCCGCAACGGCCCCCTCGGCATGCTCTAACGGCGTCGCCCCCATTAGGCTCATGAGCTTTGGGTTTCGGCAGCGCGATTCCCCGTCTGCAAGATTGTCCACCGTCTTTCCGCCCCAAAGCCCGCCAGGGTTTTTGATCTCTATTCTGTCTGGATAGATATCGACACTCACGGCCTGCCCCACAAACATGGGCGAATATTCTCGATGGATGCAGGCATTTGCCAAGGCCTCGCGCAAAACCTCCTGGGGAACTTCCCAATCCTCCCTTCTGCCAGCGCCTTGCACTATCGTCGCTTTGCGCAAGTTTCGTCCAATCGCGGCAAGGGCATCTTCGATGCAAGCCGGAATCGGGCCATCGCACAACTGGCGGTCAATAAACCGGGGTTGCCCGGGTGCAGATTTTTCCACATCGGAATGAACGGCGACATCGATCATCAGTTTGGGATAGAACTGCTGGGGGTAAATTCCCGCCGACAGAAGCCCCGCGAGCTTCACGGCACCATCCTTTGTAGTGATATTGAGTCTGACCAGCTGCTTTTCCAGCGAATCGGCCCCGCGCAAAACGCGCGGGGTCTGCAGCCGGCGATTTGCGATAATAGACCGCACGACATCTGGATCCAAATCCTCGACCGTTGCCTCCGAAACCACCGTGCCGTCTGCATCGCTCGGAAGCAACGCACTCTGCAGCTCATATAGCTCAGCGGGTGACATCTTGATATCTTTATCATCCACGCGCTTGTAGCTACCGTTCTGCACGCCGCGCGCGCCGATATAGCAAGGCTTCGCTTTAAGCTCAAGTTCAAAGATGCGCACCAGAAGCACCTGGAGCCCGTCGACCTCGCCTCGATCAAGCTCGTACCGCGGCGCATGGGTCACCACTGCCGCTGAGCCTCCGTCTCCGATACCCGAAACAAACTGATCGCGCACCCTATCGATAGCAAAGTTAGCCGAAGGAACAAATCCTTCGGCTTCGTTCAGGCCCAAAATAATAAGCCCACCCGCAGTGTTCGCAAAAGCGCTCACTGTCTCCCATACGTCTGCGCTCAATTTATTCGTGCAGGCTTTAACTTCTACCGATGCGTCATCGGTCCCCCGCCTGCGAAGGCGCTCAACGATAAGGCCAAGAGGTTCATCCAGCAGCATCGGAATTCCGTCTCGCTAAAACGATAGATTTATCTCTCTAAAGTATAGTATATCTCTCTAACTTTAGAGAGATAGGCATCTTATTTTAGAGAGAAATTTAGAGAGATGCATCAAATTCACTGCTAGATTGTCTAATGTTATCTCTTTAACTGGCTTTCTCTTTAGAGAGACATTTAGAGAGATGAGCGCGACCTCTCTAATCATGGGCCCCTCTCTTTAAAGTGCGCACATCCCAACCGTACCTTAAGCTGCGGTGAAATAACTCACGATTAACCCACCGAAAAGGGACAGGTTTATTTTGGCAGGTTTTATCTGGGGAAGCGCCGAATAGCTCCATATGCACAACCGCCGTAGCTCCATATGAGGCAAATGAATCAGTAACGTCTATCCCAAATCTTAAGTATTTGTTCGACAGAACGGCCCCTGCCGGCTCCTGCTAGACTGGTAGATTCCCAACCGTCCATCCAGGAGCCTCAATGTCGCGCAAGTCCGCCTACAAGCAAGCACTTTCCATCGGCACCGCCGTGGTGCTGGGGTTTGCGTTGTTTACGGGATCGCTCGACGGAGCGCCCAAGCTGTTGTCGCCGCAAAGCGATGAGCGGGCAGCGGCTCTGGCCGAAAAACAAAGCGAGAGTCCCAGCCGTACCGACGACGAAGCGGACCTGGTTGCCCGGCTCGAATCGGGAACAGCGAGCTCCTCGGACTCTCAAAATAGCCGAGACTCTGGCGATGGCTCCGATTCCGCCGCAACCAACACCGGTGACGACGGTTCCACGAACAGCGCCGCCACCCCCATCGACGAGGTCGAAAACCCCGATCTCGACCGCGCCCGCGGCGTATACCTCAGCAGCATTCCCGACTACGCGGGTAACCCCTATGTGGCCCTGCGCGCCGACAGCACGCACCCGCTCGGCACACCGTCATTCACGCTCGATGAATACGAGCGCGCCACAGAAGAGGGTTGCTTTAAGAAGTTCTCCAAGCTCGACAGCTTGGGCCGCACCCGCAAAGCGCTCGTCTGCGTGGGCCCCGAATCGCTCGGTCAAGGCGAGCGCGGCGATATCTCGCGCATCCATCCCGCCGGATGGCGCCAGCAGCGCTACGACTTTATTCCGGGCCAGAGCCTCTACAACCGCTGCCACCTTATCGCCTGGTCGCTCTGCGGCGAAAACGCCAACCGCAAGAATCTCCTCACCGGCACGCGCTATCTCAACGAGACGGGCATGCTACCGTTTGAAGAGCAGATTCTCAACTATATTCGCGATACGGGCAACCATGTGCTCTATCGCGTCACGCCCATGTACAACGAAGAGGAACTTGTCTGCCGCGGCGTGCGCCTTGAGGCGCAATCGGTCGAGGACCACGGCAAGACCCTGTGCTTCCACGTGTACTGCTACAACCTGCAGCCGCACGTGCAGATTGACTACGCCACCGGCCGCAACCAGGCCACCGGAGAGTAGGTTCAACCGGGGCCACGCCCGCATCGTTTGTCACCGACGCGCACGGGAGGCTAATTCTTGCCTCCTACGGCGCATTTCTATGACATGGGGCCATCTCTCCAAGATATCCGTATTGTCGATGAAGAGTAGAAGGCAGACGCCAGACAGGCAGCCAAAGCAGCGGAAGCCTTACACTAAAACGTGATTTATTCTTTGCAATCACAATCTCGATAAGTTAATCGAAGCAAAACAACGTAAAATGAAGGTAATTTTGCTTCAAAGTAATCAGGAGAGACTGTGACCAATCGCGTCAACAATTCACATATAAAAAAGGATTGTCCCACCCCCATCTATATGCAGGTGGTCGACTATCTGCGCGAGAACATCGCCTCAGGAGCTTGGGAGCAAGCATCCAAAATCCCGTCGGAAGTCGAGCTCATGAGCACGCTCGGCGTCAGCCGCGGCAGCATCAAAAAGGCCATTTCCAGGCTTGTTGATGAGGGCCTGCTTGAGCAAATTCAGGGAAAGGGAACTTACGTTAAGTCAAAAGACATCTCTTTCCCCCTTACAGAGGGTCTTATCTCTTTCTCCGAATCTCTAATCGAGCAAGGTCTTTCTTTCGAAACAAGCATTCTCGATTGCGAAATTCGTAAGTCGGACGAAGATATTTCCAGACATCTCGGTATTGTCGAAGGTTCTGACTACCTTCATCTCGAGCGAGTGCGCAGCGTTGAGGGTGAACCTGTGATGTTCATCGAAAACAACATCAATATGGCACTTGTCCCAGGTATTGAAACAGCCGACTTTGTTAACGAAGGTCTCTTTGCAATAATCGAGCGGCTCTCAGGCCACCAGATCGAATACTCAAAGACCTCCTTTGTGGCAAAGCTCGCGGATACCCAACGCGCGGATGCGCTTGGTCTCTCTACGCAGTCCCCGCTTCTTCAGCAGCTTCAAACAGTCTACTTGGACAATGACTCTGCAATTGAATATGCGCGCGTATGGCTTAAATCCAGCAGGTTCCAGCTTGGCACCGTTTTTCAGCGCCGCCATTAAAGCTCTTGAGAGCGGCGGCATTGCGCTTAACATAATTCCAAAACGCAAAAAGGCGAACCCGTGGGTTCGCCTTTTTGTAAACGGTTTTAGTCCAGCGCGTCAAACAGCTCCGTAAGCAACGCTGCCCTGTCATCCGTAATCGCCAGGGCGCTCGAAATGCCGGTACCTTGCGCGCCAAGTCCAATCAGGCGACGAACGTCGCCTCCGCACCTGATTCCCGCTCCCTCCATGATAACGATGTCGGGATTGATGGACCTTACGGCAGCGATGGTCTCCGCGATGTAATCATCGCCGCTTGTATGGCCGGTTCCCACAAGGCTACTCGGCTCGCAAAGAATCACGTCCGGGTCCATCGCCGCAACCGCTTTGGACTCTGTCACGCTATCGGCTGCAACAATGGTTAGAATCTCAAGCTCACGAGCGCGATCGATCGTTGCCGCCAACTTATCAACGGCCAGGGGGTGTGCCGTGTGATTTAGAAAGACAGCTTGAACTCCCGCGCTCTTAAGCGACTCAAGAGGTGTCAGTCCCATTCCTTTTCCGTCACCGACAAGATCGGCATGCTGCGCTGTGGGAATTGCAAATTTCAAATCCTTCGCAACTGCGCAGAGCTCGGGAACGGGAGCAGTCCAAAAAATCGAATGATCTCGATCTTTTGCGATTTCATCCGTAAGATGAGCCGCTGCAATTGAATCGTCCGCAAGCAAATAGGTCTTAGGACTGACTGTGAAAAGTGGCAGTTTTAAATCGGAACGTTTCATGAGAACACGTCCTTTCCGACTAATACATGGCCTGCCATACCGAGCGATTTAGCCGTTGAAGCTAATCTCGATGCCGGTTTCCAGCTTGGGAAGCACGCTTGGTGTCACGAGAACCGTTCCAGGAAGCAGCTCTCGCTCGCCATCGAACGCAATGGTTAGATGACCGAGCCCTCCCATGTTCTCGTTCGCAGCTTCACCAAACTCCTTAATCGTGTAGACCTGATCGCCGATGGAAATGGTGCCGCCCTCAGCAAGCACGTTATCCTCTGTAGGAGTTCCATCGTGAACGACGCAGATGTCGCGCAACTCTGCAGGAGCGGTCGGGCCAAACAGGACCACCATCTTCTCGTTGAGAAGCTCCTCAACAAACGAGCCGATCTCAGTGACCTTAACCTTGTACATTTGATTTCTCCTATCTTTGTTACGCCGCAGGCGCAGTCATTGACCTGTCGATAACACGAATAGCCTGGGCAAAAGCATCGTGATAGCTTTCGTTGGCCAGATGGTCTAGGGCGGTCTCGATATTCAACCCCAACATCTCGCTCATCTCCGAAAACTCCGGTTTGAGGGAAAGCCCTTTGAGCTCATAGCAACCGTTAATCACGCCGTCATGATCAGTCAGGATCATCACAAGCGCCTTTCGGCTAAAACTCACCTTGCACATACCCGTGCCCAAGTATCCCTCATGATCGCGAGCGCGCTCATGGATGAGAACACGCACCCTCTTCCAATAGCGATACTGGGTGAATGTTCCTGCAAGCCATACAAGAATAAAGAAGGCTATTGTAATGAGTGCGTTGAGCATAGCGGGCCTTTCCCTCTTAAAGCATTCAGTTTACAGGCCAAAGGACAGTACGTAGGCGAGAATAATCTGGATCGGGGTGGTAATCAGCTTGCCAAACAGGAATGCAGGGTAACCGATTTCGATCGTCTCGGGCTTTGCCTCCATGAGAGTCATGCCAACGGGAGCAAAGTCAGAACCAACCTGGCAGTTGACGGCAAAGAAGCCGGGAAGGGCAAAGTTAGCGGGAATCGTGCCGTTGGCGATTTGGTCGCCAACAAGAACAGAAAGCACAGAAGCGATGATTGCGCCCGGGCAGATCAATGGCGAAAGGAACGGGATTGAGCAGAACATGCCAATTGCCAGCATACCGGGCAGCGAGCCCGCAAGCGGAGTGAGAACGCCGGCAAGAACGTTCGCGAAACCCGTGTAGTTAATAATGCCGATCAACACCGAGACAAACGCCATAAAGGGGATGATGTTGCGGATAACGTCATTCACGGTATCACGTGCAGCCTGATAGATGATGCTGATGACGCGACCAACGCCGGTGCCGATCTTAGAGACAACGTCCATAAACCCGTTAGACTGTTTGGACGCAATCTCGGCGCGCCCCTCAGCAATCTTTGCGTGAACGTTTTCCTTCGTCGTCTCCTCGTGTGCCTTTTCGGTCTTTACCGGCTCAGCGGGAACATCCGCGGCATCGACAAGAGCGATGCAATCGGGATTGACATCGGACGCAAAGAGATCCTCGGTGATGAACTGTGCCAGAGGGCCAGACGGGGAACCAGGTTTGATGTTCAGCGTCTTAAGACCCATCTTGGGATAAGTGCCGCAGCGGGCCACGCCAGCGCAGTCGATAACAACAGCGCATGCCTGATCGGTCTCGATCGGGTCCTTAAACTGATCGTGCGCCTCGGCGCCGGTAAGCTCCGCGATGCGAAGGGCAACCGGACTGATTCCGCCCAGGGTCACGCTCAGAACATAGGGCTTTTCGGCCGTGGGGGTAATGATAAGGGGTCCGCCCCAACCGTTGCCGCCGTGGGACGCCTTTACGCTTTTAAATTCACTCATGATCTAGACTCTCCTTTTGCGCTGAACCACTAGGCAGCAAGCTTAGCTTCGTTGCGCTTCTTCATGATGAGGTACAGCTTCTCGGTAACGATGCCCTTGATCAGGCAAACGATCAGACCAACGACGAGGAAGCGGATGGCAAGCTCAGAGGAGTTCTTTCCCAGTGCCTCGTAGCCAGCCGAGATGCCAAGCCAAACAAAAAGCTCGGACGAGTTGGCGTGCGGGAAAAGGCCGACGATGGGATGCATCATGGACACGACCGCATCGTAGAATGCAGGTTTGTAGTCCTCCTCGACAAACACACCAAAGGTGTACGCCATCGGGTTGCAGAGGAAGAAGGTACAAAGGAATGGAATGAGGGTATAGCGGAGAACCGCATATTTGGTGCACTTCTTCATGAACCCATAGACGCGCTCCTCGCCAATCAGCTGGATGATTGCCTTGATCGTAAGGATCAGGCAAATCAGCATGGGAATCATGCCCGTGATAAACGAGGCAAACTGCTCGCCCGCAGCATTAAAAAGGCCGGTAAAGCCCTCCGCAAGGAAGTGAACTGCCTCCCATTTCTTGGACATGAGAAATGGGAGGCTTTCTTTATGCGCGT
>CAJLVJ010000027.1 GCA_905210085.1 uncultured Collinsella sp.
CCCCTTCCTGAACTTCTTTGACGGCTTCCGCACCTCCCACGAGATCCAGAAGATCGCCATCTGGGACAACGAGGATCTGGCCGACATGGTGGACATGGACGCTGTGGAGGCCTTCCGCAAGCGCGCCCTGAACCCCGAGCGGCCCGTCATGCGCGGCTCCCACGAGAACGGCGACATCTTCTTCCAGCACCGCGAGGCCGCCAACAAGTACTACGACGCCATCCCCGGCATTGTCGAGGAGTACATGGGCAAGGTCAACGCCAAGCTGGGCACCAACTATCAGCTGTTCAACTACTACGGCGCTCCCGACGCTGACCGCGTGATCATCGCCATGGGCTCCATCTGCGACGTGGCCGAGGAGGTCATCGACTACCTGAACGCCCACGGCGAGAAGGTGGGCCTGGTGAAGGTGCGCCTGTACCGCCCCTTCCGCGCCGACAAGCTGCTGGAGGCCATTCCCGCCACCGCCACCAAGATCGCCGTGCTGGACCGCACCAAGGAGCCCGGCGCCCAGGGCGACCCCCTGTACCTGGACGTGGTCACCGCCTTCGCCAACGCCGGCCGGCAGGCCACCATCATCGGCGGCCGCTACGGCCTGGGCTCCAAGGACACCCCGCCCAGCAACGTATTCGCCGTGTATGAGGAGCTGACCAAGGCCGAGCCCAAGCGCCAGTTCACCGTGGGCATCGTGGACGACGTGACCTTCACCTCCCTGGAGGAGAAGCCCTCCCCCAACACCGCGGCTCCCGGCACCATCGAGTGCAAGTTCTGGGGCCTGGGCGGCGACGGCACCGTGGGCGCCAACAAGAACTCCATCAAGATCATCGGCGACCACACCGACAAGTACGTGCAGGCATACTTCCAGTATGACTCCAAGAAGACCGGCGGCGTGACCATCAGCCATCTGCGCTTCGGCGATCACCCCATCCGTTCCCCGTACTATATCAACAAGGCCGACTTCGTGGCCTGCCACAACCCCAGCTACATCACCAAGGGCTTCAAGATGGTCAACGATGTCAAGCCCGGCGGCGTGTTCATGATCAACTGCCAGTGGGACTTCGATGAGCTGAACCATCACCTGAAGGCCGACGCCAAGCGCTACATCGCCCGCAACAACATCCAGCTGTATACCATCGACGCCATTGACCTGGCCATCGAGATCGGTATGGGCAAGCGCAACAACACCATCCTCCAGTCCGCATTCTTCTCCCTGGCCAAGGTCATGCCCGAGGAGGACGCCATCCGCTTCATGAAGGAGAAGGCCAAGGCCTCCTACCTGAAGAAGGGCCAGGACGTGGTGGATATGAACTACAAGGCCATCGACCTGGGCGCCACCGCCTATAAGAAGGTGGAGGTCCCCGCCGACTGGGCCAACGCCGTGGACGAGCCCGAGCACAAGAAGCTGGAGGGCAAGCCCGAGCTGGTGAAGATGGTCAAGGAGATCCTGGAGCCTGTGGGCAAGATGGACGGCGACAGCCTGCCCGTTTCTGCCTTCTCCGATCATGTGGACGGCCAGTTCGAGCTGGGCGCCTCCGCCTATGAGAAGCGCGGCGTGGCCGTGTCCGTCCCCACCTGGGACGCTGCCAAGTGCATCCAGTGCAACCAGTGCGCCTATGTCTGCCCCCACGCCACCATCCGTCCCTTCGCTCTGACCGCCGAGGAGGCCAAGCATCTGCTCATTCAGGAGTTGGAGGACGAGGTCACCCACGAGGCCGCCACGATCATTCGCGAGTCCGAGCAGCAGGTTCGCGCCGAGTGCCACAAGACCGCCCAGGAGATTCTGTCCCTGGCGATTCAGCGCTGCGCTGCCGACCACACAGCCGAGGTCACCGTTACCTCCGTGCACATTCCCTCTGATGACCTCAAGGGCCGTATCATCGGTCGCGAGGGTCGCAACATCCGGACCTTCGAGCAGGTTTCCGGTGTCAACCTCGTGATCGACGATACGCCCGAGACCGTCGTTCTTTCGAGCTTCGACCCGGTCCGTCGTGAGACCGCTCGTGTTGCCCTCGAGAACCTCATCGCCGACGGCCGCATTCACCCCGCCCGCATCGAGGAGATGTATCACAAGGCTGCCGACCTGGTTCAGCAGCGCGTGCGCGAGGCTGGCGAGCAGGCTGCCTTCGATACCGGCATTCACGACCTGCATCCCGAGATCGTCAAGACCCTTGGTGCCCTGCGCTACCGTACTTCGTTTGGTCAGAACGTGCTTCAGCACTCCCTCGAAGTCTCTGACCTGTGCGGCGTGATGGCTTCCGAGCTTGGCCTGGACGTTGTGACCGCCAAGCGCGCCGGCCTGCTGCACGACCTTGGCAAGGCAATCGACCACGACGTCGAGGGCCCGCATGCCGTCATCGGCGCCGAGCTTGCCCGCCGTTATGGTGAGAAGCCCGTTATCGTCCACGCTATCGAGGCTCACCATGCCGATGTCGACCCCAACACGGTGCTCGATGTCCTGGTACAGGCCGCCGATGCCGTCTCCGCCTCTCGCCCCGGTGCCCGTCGCGAGTCTGCCGAGAACTACATCAAGCGTCTTGAGAAGCTCGAGGAGATTGCCAACTCCCATGAAGGCGTCGAGCGTACCTATGCCATGCAGGCTGGTCGCGAGGTCCACGTCATGGTTCAGCCGGACAAGATCTCCGATGCCCAGTCCACGGTCCTGGCTCACGATATCGCCCATCAGATCGAGGAAGAGATGGAGTATCCCGGTCAGGTGCGCGTCGTCGTGATTCGCGAGAGCCGCGCTGTCGATATCGCTAAATAACATGAGCGACGCGAACGAGCTCATCTCATTTATCGCGTCGATGTCGGGGGAGGGCAACCTTCGCGTCGAGGAGAACCTTGGCGAGGGGTATGTCCGCCTCCGCGTTTCGGAGGCCGAGCGGCGCCAGGCAAAACACGACATTCAGCATGTCGAGGATATCGTCATCGAAATGCTCCGTAATGCTCGCGATGCCGGCGCCGACAAGGTCTATCTCGCCACGACCAAGGAAGATGGCGTCCGCACGCTTGTCTTTCTGGATAACGGTTCGGGCGTTCCGCAGGATATGCAAGAGCGAATCTTCGATGCCCGCGTTACCTCCAAGCTCGAGAGCATGAAGATGGACCGTTGGGGCGTTCACGGTCGTGGCATGGCATTGTTTTCGATCAAGCAGAACACCGACGAGGCCCGTGTGGTCACGTCCGGCGTCGATCTTGGTTCAGCCTTTAAGGTGAGCGTTGCAGCCGACCGCCTCAGTGAGCGTGCCGATCAGTCCAGCTGGCCCCAGGCCGTCAAGGATGAGGACGGTCGTTATGTCTGTGCTCGCGGCCCGCATAATATTATTCGCGCTGCCTGTGAGTTTGCGCTCGAGGAGCTGCGTGGTTGCGATGTCTATCTTGGTTCTCCGTCTGAGATTGCCGCGACCCTTTATGCTCAGGCGTCAAGTCGGCTCGATACGTCTCGTCTCCTGTTTATTGATGACGAGAGCGAGCTTCCGGTTGTCGATCGTTTAGGCCTTGCCTCTGATGCCGAGGACTTTATCCGTATCTGCTCGGGTTTGGGTCTTGGGATGTCCGAGCGCACGGCACATCGCATTTTGGCAGGGCAGATTAAGCCCGTTCGCGGTGTGACCGCGCGTCTGCTGCGCGAGCGTGATTCGTCCTCGCATGCGCCGGCTCCTGTCGATCTCGCGAAGGATCGTCGCGGGCTACGTATTGCCAAGGATGACATGGCACAGTTTTCGCGTGCTGTGGAGCGGGACTTCAATGACCTTGCCGCCAGGTACTATCTCAACCTTTGCGGCGACCCAAAGATTCGTGTTTCGCGTGATCGAATCACTGTGACCTTCGATCTTGCCAAAGAGGAATAGTGCCTTTACCGAGTCCTCTCGGTACGATACAGTTATTGCAGTTAAAACGTACTTTTAAACGCAGGAGTTTCTTCATGGATTGCCTGAAGGTATCAAGCAAATCATCGCCCGCGTCCGTTGCCGGCGCCATCGCCGGCATGGTCAAGGATGGTGTACCCGTCAACATCCAGTGTGTCGGCGCCGGTGCTGTCAACCAGGCCATTAAGGCCGTTGCCATCGCGCGCGGTTTTTTGATCCCAACCGGTTTTGATATTTCCTGCGCGCCCGTGTTCTCCGACATTCTCATTAACGGGGAGTCGCGCACGGCCATCCGCCTTTCTATCTACGTTCACCAGATCAATCGAGCTGCTATGGATAACGTCGTCATGGATGATGTTAAGCCTGTGGCATAGCTTCTGCTAGCCTCGTTTCGCTCCCCAACGTTAGGACTTATGCACATGGATCAGCGTTCCGTACGCGATATTCTTGCCGGTAAAACCTACTTTATCCGCACCTTTGGCTGCCAGATGAATCAGCACGACTCTGAGCGCGTGAGCGGTCTGCTCGATTCGTATGGTTGCCTCATGGCGCTCGATCTTGAGCATGCCGATATCGTTGTCTTCATGACATGCTGCGTGCGCGAGGCCGCCGATACTCGCCTGTACGGTCAGTGCAATTCCTGCAAAAGCCTGCCGCCTTCGCCTTCGGGCAAGCGTGTGGTTGCCGTGGGCGGCTGCATCGCGCAGCGTGATGGCGAGGGACTGCTCACCAACGTCGATAACGTCAATGTCATCTTTGGCACGCATTCTATCGCACATGTGGCCGAGCTCATTGCCGAGGCGTTCCTTGACGGCAAGCGTCATATCCGCACCAATGAGCATGAGGATACGGATGCCATGAGCATGCCGTGGCATCGAGAGACCCAGTATCACGCTTGGGTGCCCATCATGACGGGCTGCAATAATTTCTGCACCTATTGCATCGTGCCGTACGTGCGCGGTCGCGAAAAGAGCCGCCCCTTCGAGGAGATTGTCGACGAGGTGACCGGTTTGGTGCGCCAGGGCGTGCGTGAGATTACGCTGCTGGGCCAAAACGTTAACTCATATGGTCGCGATCTGTTTGGCAAGCCGCGTTTTGCCGATCTGCTGCGTGCCGTGGGCGATACGGGTGTGGAGCGCATCTTCTTTACGTCTTCGCATCCCAAGGACCTGTTGCCCGAGACCATCGACGCCATGGCCGAGACGCCTGCCGTTATGCCGCAGCTGCACTTGGCCGTCCAGTCAGGTTCGACGCGGATCCTCAAAGAGATGAATCGCCGTTATACACGTGAGGACTATTTGGGCCTGGTCGATCGCATTCGCAACCGTATGCCCGATATCGCGCTCTCGACCGACATTATCGTTGGCTTCCCAGGCGAGACTGAAGAAGACTTTGAGCAGACGCTCTCGCTTGCCGAGACGGTCCGCTATGCCCAGGCCTATACCTTCATCTACTCCAAGCGCGCTGGTACCCCGGCCTCCGAGATTGATGATCCCACACCGCACGAGGTCATCCTTGAGCGCTTTAACCGTCTGGTCAAGGTTATCGAGACGACAGCGCACGAGTACAACCAGGGTGAGCTCCATACCGTGGCGCCGGCGCTCATTGAGGGTACGAGTAAAAAGAATGATGCGGTGCTGCTGGGCAAGAGCCCCAAGAATCAGACCGTTCATGCGCCCATTCCCGAGGGATATAGCATCGACCAGCTTGTCGGTAAGATCGTTGATGTTGACGTCGACGTTGCTAAGACGTGGTATTTGTCAGGCTCCGTTGTGGGTGAGCCGCGCTAATGATTTCTCCCGGGGCAGGTCTTTCCGCCGTTGCGATCGTCGGTCCGACGGCGGTTGGTAAAAGTGACGTCGCTGACCGTTTGGCCGCTCGCCTTTCGTCTGAAGTGCTGTCGTGCGATGCGATGCAAATCTATCGCGGTATGGATATCGGCACCGCAAAGATGACGCCCGATGAGTGTACGGCGCCTCTGCGTCTCGTTGACATCGTAGAGCCGGGCGTCGCGTACTCTGCGGCGCTTTACCAGGCAGACGCTCGCGCGCATGTTGAGCGCCTGCTCGGGTCTGGACGTCTTCCGGTGTTTTGCGGGGGTACGGGCCTGTATCTCAAGGCCGCCCTCGATGAGATGGATTTTCCCTCGGGAGAACTTGAGGACGATCGCCGTGCGGGTTATCAGGAACTTGCCGAGCGCATTGGTGAGGAAGCGCTGCATAAGCTGCTTGCCGAGCGCGATCCTGAGTCTGCCGCGGTCATTCATCCTCATAATGTGCGCCGCGTGATTCGTGCGCTCGAAATGCATGATGACGGCGTTTCCTACGCACAGCAAAAGTCACAGTTTAGTGTTCCATGTGAGCATTATCATGCCTTGTGGTTTGGCTTGACACGCAATCGTGAGCTGCTTTACGAGCGCATTAACCTGCGCGTTGACCTCATGTTTGAGCAGGGTCTTGTTGATGAGGTCCGTGGCCTTATGGACCAGGGGCTTGAAGATGCGCTCACTTCGATGCAGGCGATTGGCTACAAAGAAATCATTGATGCTTTTAACGGTGTGATGACTATGGATGAGGCTCGTGAACTCATTAAGATGCGTTCGCGTCGCTATGCCAAGCGTCAGCTTTCGTGGTTTAAGCGCGACGATCGTATTGTGTGGTTCGATATGGACGAATATACGGTCGATGAGGTCGTTGAGGATATCTTGCATCGCATCGAGGCTGCCTGATGGCCCGGTTTCCCCTCGTTCCCACAGCACCCGAGCCTGAGCGTGCCATTCTTGTCGGCGTCGAGTGGCGCGACAATGCGTGGCCGCTCGATCGCTCGCTCGATGAGCTTGAGCGCCTGGCGCACACGGCTGGCGCCCGGTGTGTTGCTCGTTTGTCGCAGCGACTGGTTAAACCCTATCCTAAATCGTTTATCGGTTCCGGCAAGGTTGAAGAGCTGTGCGGCTTAGTGAATCGCATGGATGCCGATGTCGTTATTTTTGACGACGATCTGACGCCTTCACAGCAGTCCTATCTGGAGAAGGCCGTGGGCGAACCGGTTAAGATCATCGATCGCACGGCGCTCATTCTTGATATTTTCGGCCTGCATGCCCAGACGCGCGAGGGTCGTCTACAGGTGCAGCTGGCGCAGCTTCAATATCTGTTGCCTCGTCTGCGTGGCATGTGGAGCCATCTTGCCAAGGAGCAGACGCGCGGCGGCATCGGTTCGCGCTTTGGCCAGGGTGAAAGCCAGCTCGAGGTTGACCGTCGCCTCATTCGTAATAAGATTGCTGCGCTTCGTCGTGAGCTCAAGCAGGTTGAACAGCGTCGCGATGTCCAGTCCAAGAGCCGCATTGAGTCACCGGCGTTTCGCGTCGCGTTAGCCGGTTATACCAATGCCGGTAAATCGACGTTGCTCAATCGCCTGACCGGCTCTACGGTACTTTCGCAGGACAAGCTGTTTGCTACGCTCGACCCGACGACGCGTTCGTATCGCCTGCCCGGCGGTCGCGGCATGACGATTACTGATACCGTCGGCTTTATTCAAAAGCTGCCGCATGGTCTGGTCGATGCCTTTAAATCGACGCTGTCCGAGGTGTTGGGTGCCGATCTAATTCTCAAAGTCGTAGATGCGTCTGACGAGGACTATGAGCGGCAGCTTGAGGCTGTCGACCGCGTTCTTGATGAGATCGGCGCTGGAGAGCGTTTAACGCTGACCGTATTCAATAAAATCGATCTTCTCGATAGCGTTGATCGTCTGAGCTTCCGTCGTCGCTATCCCGAGGCCGTGCTGTTCTCGGCCCAGACGGGCGAGGGACTCGACGATTTCGTCGACCGTATTGCTCGTGAGGCGGCTGCTACCGATGTGTTGCTCTCTGCTGATATCCCGTATCGCGAGGGCGCCCTCATCACGCTGGTGCATGAGCAGGGAACCCTTTTGCACGAGGAATATCTTGTGGACGGCGTTCGTATTGTGGCGAAGCTGCCGGCCCGTATCGCGCCGCGGCTCAAGCGTTATCGCACCGAGTAGACGAGCTCCAAAAAGCCCAGAATAATGGGTTGATGCAGCAGATAAAAGGGGAGTGCATGACGTCCAAGGCTGGCGAGCGCCGGCAGGGGGTTGGCGTAGGCCCAGCTTAGGGCGGTCTTATCGATTCCCTGCGCTATATGTGCGGCGAAGTATCCTGCAAGATACATAAAGATAAACGGGATGATGGGGTAGTAATCACCTGAAACAAACCCAAGGCTCGGAAATCCCAGCCACGCCAGGTAGGGGACAGGGTAGATCGTTTTGGGGATACTCCAGGTGAGGGCGAACAACACAAGGCATAGCGACATGCCCCATCTCGCCGATATCTTCTTAAGGACGGGATCGGTCAACGCCACGATGCCGGTACATGCGGCCATGCAGTAGATGATGCCAAAATTAACCGAATCGTCGACTGAGACAAGTGTTGTTGCCAGCCAGACGACGAGTGCTGCTAAGGCGTATTTGGCGGCACGTTTGATATTGTTGCGCGAAAGGGTGCACATCCAACCCGCGATAAACAAAAATACCCAGCTGATGCTGGCGCGCCAGATGTCTTGAAAGACGGTCTGGGTAAACCAGGGCATATCCCAGTCGTACAGGTAGGCGAGATCGTAGCAAGCGTGAAAACCTGCCATTGAAATCATCGTAAACCCGCGGACGGTATCAAAGATGGTGATGCGTTTTTGCATTACGAGAACCGGCGCATTAAGCCGACGACTTTGCCCAAGATGATGGGATTCGTTGCATAGATAGGCTCCATGGTGTCATTCTCGGGCTGCAGGCGTACGCGTCCCTGCTCCTTGTAGAACGTCTTGACGGTCGCTGAACCATCAATCATGGCCACGACAATTTCGCCGTTCATGGCACTCTTTTGTTCACGGACGATGATGTAATCGCCATTGAAGATGCCGACGTTGATCATTGAGCTCCCATGCACCTCAAGGATAAAGGAACCCTGATCAGTGGCGATTTCGGTCGGGATAGTAAAAGTGTCTTCGATATTCTGCTCGGCCAGAATGGGAATCCCAGCCGCGACGCGACCAACGAGCGGTAGCGAGACCGTTCCGCGAGGTGCGGTGGGCTCGTCAGATTTAGAAATTGAGACAGAGGAACCGTCCTCGTTAAAGAGTTCCAGGGCGCGCGGTTTGGTGGCATCGCGCTTGAGTAGCCCGCGCGCCTCCAGGGCAGAGAGATGGGCGTGCACGGTGCTGGGAGAGGATAGGCCCACGGCAGAAGCCATCTCGCGCACGCTGGGCGGATAACCCTTCTCCTGCTGATATTCCTTGATGAAGTCGTAAATTTGCTGCTGACGCTTGGTAATTTTGCGAGCCATCAGGGCATCCTCTCTACCCATGTCAAACAAATGTTCGAATTTTGCTTGACAGGAACAACTGTTCGAAGATAATAATAACCGAACATTCGTTCTCGCGCTAGACATTTTTGTCCGCGCGGCTTGATAAAACTGTTCTCAGCAAAACACGCGAGAGGAGAACATGATGAACGCAACGAATATGGTCCAGGGAAACCTCGCCCTTAAGCTCGAGACGCCTGCCGCGCCCGCTTTTACTGTTGTCAAGGGTGGACGTTCCGGTTATCAGCCTTTGCCCGTAAAGTCTGCTCGCACTCAGTATGCTGTTGCCGCGCCGACTCCCGCTGCCCTGAAGGTCTCGACGATTGTTGCCGTCGCCGTTGCGCTCACGCTCTTTTTTGTCCTCGCTACGTCGGTCTTTAGCGCTCGTCACGCCGCGTATGCCGAGTCCGTTTCCAACGTTACCTACGAGACCATTCGCGTTCAGCCTGGTGATTCTCTTTGGTCGCTTGCCGAGGAATATCCAATCGAAGGCCTTTCCACGCAAGAGACTTCCGACATGATCCGTAACGTCAATCATCTGGAGCATGGTTCGCTCGCCGCCGGTGCGCATCTTAAGGTTCCTACTCGTTCGTAATCATTATCACGCTGCGCATGGTACCCTTGTTATCGTTTAAGAGGAGGTACCATGCGCTGTCCCAAATGCGGCAAGGCACATACCCGCGTCGTTGATTCCCGTATGCAGGAGTCAAATAACACCATTAAGCGCCGTCGCGAATGTTGCTCGTGTAATTACCGCTTTACAACGTTCGAGCGATGCGAAGACCCAATCGAGGTCATTAAGTCGGACGGAACTAAGCAGCGGTTCGATCGCAATAAGCTGCTCGTCGGCTTGATGCGCGCCACCATCAAGCGTGATATCGACACTAAGAAGCTCAATGAGATTATCGACGATATCGAGGTCGAGCTGCGTTCTCGTACGCTGACGGCCGTCACGTCCCATGAGTTGGGTGACATGGTGCTCAAGCGCTTGGCCAAGATCGACAAGGTGGCGTACATCCGCTTTGCCTCGGTCTACCGCGATTTCAAAGACGTCGATGAGTTTCTGCAAGAGCTTGACAAGCTAAGGTGATTCCATGTCCAACATTACCGTCAACATAAAGCGTCTCGACCCTACCGTCGAGCTTCCCAAATACGCCCATCCCACCGATGCCGGTTTGGATCTGCGCTCCAACGAGGACTGCGTCCTGAGGCCCTTCGAACGTCGTCTGGTCTCTACTGGGCTGGCCATCGCCCTGCCCGACGGTTACGCCGGCTTCGTCCAGCCCCGCAGCGGCTTGGCCATCAAGCAGGGCCTGTCTATAGTCAATACGCCGGGCCTCATCGACGCCCACTACCGAGGAGAACTCAAGGTTATCCTCATCAACCTGGATCCCTCCAACAACATTCAAATCAACAAAGGCGACCGCATAGCCCAACTCGTCATCCAAGAAGTCCCCACGGTCAACCTCATAGAGGTAGACGAGCTAGACAAAACCGACCGAGGCAACGGAGGCTTCGGCTCCAGCGGCGTCGCTTAGTCTTTTGCTTCGTTGAACGGAGTGTCGTAATGTCCGCTCGCCCCTGGGATGCCCCTATATATCATCCCGTGCTCAAACATTCTCGCTGCGCTGCGAAACTGCGCGCGGGACGATATATAGGGGCATCCCAGGGGCGAGCTACGTTTACATGCTCGCAATCGGTTATGGCTTTCCATCTGAAGCCTAATGCTGTATCTAGAAGCTGTGTCTAACAAGTAATCCGATCTGACAAAGAGACGGCTCCTTTGTCAGATCGGATTACTTTGATTTCTTGTTTTCGAGTTTCCCTTTGCTGCTTTTAGTAGGGTAACCGATATGGCTGCTAATGCGTATGTATAGCCGTGGCGCAGGCCGCCCACACATATCGTTCCACGCGCAGTTTCGCAGCGAGCGAAGCGAAGCGAGAATGTTTGAGCATGGAATGATATGTGTGGGCGGCCTGCGCCACGGCGGACAGTCCGGTGCTAGCGGATATGCGCGGGTTTTTCGCCCCAGTAGAAGCGGCAGAAGGCTCGTTTGCGCTTTTGGGGTTTGCCTACGAGCTCCATGGTTGCGATGGCTATGTCTTCGGCTGCGTGGGGGCGGCGTAGTACTTCGCCGTTGATGAGTAGGGCTTTGAGTGATTCGGGATGGTCGTGCAAGTGACGTAGGGTTACGATGAGTTCTCGTGCGGTGGTGACATGCATACTGGCGCCCATGCCGGTGAGCATCGTTGTGTTGGCCTTTTCCTGACCGTATGATTTGCCCAGCAGGATCATCGGCAGATGTGCGCATAGGCACTCGGTGACGGTGAGCCCGCCCGACTTGAGGATTGCCAGGTCGCAGCCGTGCATGAGGGCCGCCATGTCATCCACGTAGTCCAGAACTGTGACGTTTTCGAGCTTCATGGCGTCGAAGAGCGTTTTGAGTCGGGTGGCGTATTCCTTATCCTTGCCCGGTAAAAAGACAAAGTGCATGTCCTCAAAGCTGCGTAAGAAGGGGAGCGTGTGGTCCATCGCGGCACGGAAACGCACGTATGGTTGGGGCAAACTGGCGCCGGCCATCACCAATACGACGGTTTTGTCTATGGGGAGATTGAACTTGCTGAGCTCATCTTCGCGTTTGTAATCGGTATCGAAACCGGCTCGGATGGGGATGCCCGTTATGCGGATCTTTGACTCGGGAACCTTGCGCGGGCGCAGCGTTTCGGCCATAAATTCGTTGGCTACACAGAATAGGTCGGTGTCCTTGTGGGGCCAAAAGCCTTCGACTTCGTAATCGGTCGGCACGCAGATGACCGGGTAATCGATACCCGTGATGACGCGGGCGCCCACAGCGACGTTGGCCGCCGTAATGTGTGTTGCGACCACGGCTATGGGCCTGCGGGTCCGGACGTATTCGTTGAAGGCGGGGAACATAATTCGTGACCATGCTGTGCCGCCGCCCCAGAGCAGATGTCCTGTAAGCGTATATCGCCAGGTCAGGTCGTAAATGGGGCGTGTGGCTCCCGTAAAAGAAGCCGCGGTCTTATTGCCGTCGAATTTAATACGTCCAAAATCAAGGATATCGAGCACTTCAATTTCAATATCCTCAGGGATTCCCTTGGTGCCGCGGATAAGGTCAAATGCTTGTGCAATCGCGTTGGCGGCGGCTTTGTGGCCCGATCCAACTGATGCGTGCACAATGGTTACCAGGGGTTTTTGTGCAGGTAAAACGGTCATTTGCTCCGGTTGGGGAGTGGCTTGCATGGGCAGGGGAGCGCTATTGCTCGTCTGCGTTTGATCCATCGATAACTCCCCTTCAGCTTTGTTACGCGATTTATCATTGTAGTGCATGAGTGTCATGTTCACGTAAATTTGGGTATGAGCGCAAAGAACGACAACGTTTCGACGAGAGGATTCTTCATGACTACCGATCAGCCGATTGATGTTGCGATTATCGGTGGAGGCCCCGCGGGCTATGCTGCCGCCATTTACGCTGCGCGTGCCAACCTGACGACGACCGTGATTGAGCAGGGCATGTCGGGTGGACAGATCGCCACGACCAATGAGGTCGAGAACTATCCGGGCATTCCGCTCTTGAGTGGCGCCGAACTCGGCGAGCGTTTTCAGCAACATGCAGAGGGGCTGGGAGCGCAGGTTACATGGAGCATGGTTACGGGTATCGATTACGATGCCGATGCAGCGCTGTTTACGGTGCATCACGATATGGGCGATACGCTTGCCTCGAGCGTTATCGCTTGCATGGGTGCCACGCCGCGTCCGGCAGGTTTCGCTGGCGAGGATACCTATCGCGGTCGTGGCGTTTCATATTGCGCAACATGTGACGGCATGTTCTTCCGCGGCAAACAGGTCTTTGTAATCGGTGGTGGCAATTCGGCATGCGAAGAGGCACTGTTCCTGTCAGACATTGCCAGCAGTGTGACCATCGTGCTGCGCCGCGACCAGTTCCGTGCGCCTGATGGTGTTGTTCAGAAAGTACTCAAAAAGGACAATATTACAGTTAGGTACCAAACTAGTATTGTTGAGCTTTCTGGTGAAGCGATGCCCACGACAATTACGTTCAAGGACAATGCAAGCGGCAAGACGCATGCTGAGACCTTTGAGCCTGGCTCGTTTGGCATCTTTGTCTTTACCGGGACGCAACCCCATACCGAGCTTGTTGAGCATCTTGTCGATCTGGCGCCTGATGGCGGCATTCTGACTGATGAATCCATGGCGACCCGCACGCCAGGTCTATTTGCTGCTGGCGATATCCGTTCCAAGCGCTTACGTCAGGTTGTGACCGCCGTTTCTGACGGAGCCATAGCAGCAACGAGCGCATACGCGTTTCTCCGCGGATAAGTACGATAATATATCTTATGTAAGGTTGCTATCTTTAAAACAAAGTGGTTGGACGGTGCATCAATGTGCTGTCCAACCACTTTTACTTGCCGGCTATATGGTATGCAAAACTAGATAACCTAGAATACAATATAGCTAATGAACGGAGGATCCTTATGAACCACGCCAAACGCGTTATCCCGATGTCCGATACATCGGTCAGCATTAAGCCTGAGGATATTCAGCCCACTGTGCTGCCCGATGCATTTATTCAGTCCGATATCGTGCGCAAACTTAATACGTTGAGTCTGCCGCGCTATAACCAGTTGCCCAATGTGACGCTCTACCGCGACCAGGTTATTGAGTATGTTGCGCTGTGGATGGAGCCGCTGTCCATTTGCGTTGAGCAGCCTGTCATTACGCCATCGATGATCAATAACTATGTGAAGGTCGGCCTGGTGCCTGCTCCGGTCAAAAAGCAATATGGCCGCGAGCAGATTGCCCGCCTGATCGCTATCTGCATCTTTAAGCAGGTGCTACCTATTGCTGCGGTGCAGGCACTCTTTAACATTCAGCGTTTGAGCTACGATGCCCCGACGGCCTTTGATTATGTGGTCGATCAGCTCGAGGCATCGATTCGTTCGGCGTTTTCCGTCGAGCAGACGCCGGTTCCCGATACGGCGCATCAGGTAACGCGTGAGTCGCTGCTTGTGCGCAGCGCGGTTTCATCCTTTGTTTCGAAAGCGTACTTGATGAGCTATCTCAAGTTCAACGGGTTTAATAGCTAGCCGACGTATAAAACGGGCGGGACAAAGAGCCATCTGTCGCTTTGTCCCGCCCGTTTTTTTGCTTGGTTGGACTTTATTTGCCCGAAGCTACGCCCATGCCGTAGCCGATGATCAGGCCGTGCATCTCGGCGTAATAGGAATCCAGGCCGTTGCAGGGCATGATGATGGTCTTGGAGCCGGGCCAATGTTCGACTATGCGATCAGTAAGCGCCTGGGCTCCAGCTTCGTTCTCAACGTGATCGATGATGACCTCACCGCCCGTAAAGCCCTCGGCTTCCATAGTGTCGATGATCTTGTTGAGCATCTTCTTTTCGCCACGCGTGTGCCCGACGAGTTCGATTTTACCGGCCTCACTCGCCGTGCCCAAAATGCGGATATTGAGCTTGTTGGCAATGACGCCGGCTGCCTTAGGGATACGTCCGGCTTTGGCGAGGTTTTCGTAATTGCACAAACTGAAGAGGATTTTGCTGTTCTGTTCAAGGCTATCGAAGTATGCGCAAGCATCCTCGAATGAGACATTCGGATTGCTTGCAAGATAGCGGTCGAACAGCAAGAAAATGAGGTCCATTTTGCCGCCAGCTGCGCGTGAATTGACTAGATGAATCTGTCGGTCGGGCTCCTCGGCAAGAACCATATCGCGAGCCGTGGCTGCCGCGTTGTAGCTGCCCGACACGCCCTCAGAGATCGGCATGCAGATGGTCTTGTCTGCCAATTTGAAGAGCTCGGCCCACTCCCCCACGCTGGGACAAGCGCTCGAAGAGGCATTCGTCTCCGCCTGAACAGCGCAGTTGAGCTCATGAACATCGAGCGAAAGGTCATCGACGAATTCACGCTCCCCCACTCGAATTTTGAGGGGAGCAAATGCAAAGGTGGTATGGGGTGCGATCGGTTGCCAATCGCGGAGGTTGCAGCTTGAATCGGAGATAAGTGCCCAGCTCATAGAGGGTCCTTTCTAATCGTTCCCATTCAATTATAGCCATCTTGCAGACCGATTGGGCCGCTATCTAGTATTCAAAACTAGATAGCGGACTGCACTAAAGGCAAAAGAATGGACCCCATGACTCAAAGCCACGAGGTCCATATCCGTTTGCTTTATCTGAATACTTAGTAGCGCACGAAAATGTAGTTGTTGTTCATGCCGGCGGCAACGGAGCTGATGATAACACCCGTGTTGTAGTCGGAAGCATGAATCATCTGACCACCACCGATGTAAATGCCGGTGTGGTACGAGTTGACCACAACGTCACCGGGCTGCGGATCGGACACACGCGTCCAGCCCATAAAGGTGCCCGTGGTGCCCAGGCGGCAATAGCGACCAGTGAGGCAATAGCTAACAAAACCAGAGCAGTCGAAACTGTTCGGGCCAATTCCGCCCCAGGAATAGGCGCAACCAAGCTTGCTGTATGCACGCGAGACAACAGAACCGCCATCGACGGACTGGCTCGGAGCAGAAGGCGTCGGAGCAGGGGCAGGCGTGGAGGGCTGCGGTGTCGGAGCAGGTGCCGGCGTAGGAGCCGGAGTGTTGCCGCCCTGGTTGTTGTTATTGTTGGTCTGGCCACCGTTGTTGGTGTTCTCGGTCGCACCGGCAGTCTCGTTGCTCACCGTGGCCTTCTCGGCGGTACTGGCGTTGATGCCGGCCTGCAGCGCGGCGTTGGCCTCGGCCTCAGCGGCAAGCTCAGCCTGCAGCTGTGAATCCAGAGAGTTTACGACGTTCTGTGCTTCAGCCTGCTGGGCGTTAAGCTCGTCGACCTTCTTTTGCGTGGTGGCGACGTTCTTTTCCTGCTCGGCCTGCTTATCGGTGAGCTGCTGTTTGAGCTCCTTGACCTCTTGAATGGTCTGAGCCTGCTTATCGGAAACTTTGCCGTAGTAGAACAGACGGTTGAGCATATCGCTCAGGTCATCGACGCCCGTCAGAACCTGAAGCAGGCTCAGACCGCCGGTTTTGTACTCGCCGGCGACATAGGTCGAGAGCTTGGCCTGACCATCGGCGATCTCCTGCTGCTTTTGCGTGATCTCGCCAGCAGTCTGATCGAGCGCCTGCGTCTGCGTGGCGAGTTCATCGTAAATCTGCTGGGTTTGGGTACCGATCTGCTCGAGCTTCGTACGAGCAGCGGCAAGGTCGGATGCGGTATCGGCGTAGGCAGGAGCCGCGAGGCCCAAGCCCAAAACACAAGCGAGGGTTGCCGTAGCAGCGCAGCGTGCCATGTTTCTATGCGTGTTTGCTGTGCGCATGTAGCTTCCTTTCCAGTAACTAAGGGTAACGGCTAGTCCACCGTCACCAGGCTAAAGAGCTCCACATCGTCATCAGACGGCGTGAGCTTCTCGCGCGGGTTGAGAAACGCAAGCTCAAGGATACAACCATAACCGACAAGCTTTGCGCCCATATCTCGCACCAGTTTACCTGTTGCCTCGACGGTTCCGCCCGTCGCGACCAAGTCGTCCAGAATCAACACGGTATCTTTAGAGCTGATAGCGTCGGCATGGATCTCAATTGAATCGGTGCCGTACTCGAGCTCGTAGCTCTGGCTCACGGTCTCGCGCGGCAGCTTTCCCGGTTTACGTGCGGGAACAAAGCCGGCGCCAAGGGCTACAGCCACCGGTACGCCAACCATAAAGCCGCGAGCCTCGGGACCCACGACCTTGGTGATTCCCATGCCGGCAAAGTGCTCGGCGAGGGCATCGGTCATGGCTTTGAGAGCCTCGGGATTGCCAAAGAGCGGCGTGATGTCCTTAAATACGACTCCGGGTTCGGGATAGTCGGGAATATCGACGATATGAGATTCGAAGTCATACATGGCGTGACCTTTCATGGATTGCCGAAATTTCAGCAGCGGTTATTTGCCCGCGGTGGCGGCGCCGGATTGCGAAGGGGCGACGACTTTGAGCGGCTTTACGAGAGAATCCTCGTGCGAAACCGGAGCGGCTGGCTCTTCGTTTTTGGCCTTGGTGGACTCGGAACGCGTGATTTCCTCATCGAGTGCATCGATGTCGGCGTCCTCGACCACGGCGTTGAGCGACTCAAAAACGCGGTTCTTGAGCAGCGCGGTGTGCACGCCCTCCGTCAGGTCGTGAAGCTTCTTAAACGCACGCTCGAGCTTGGCGTCGCGCTCGTCATCGGAGGTATCCATTCCGAGCATGCTCACGAGCACCTGCTCAAACATCGAGGACTCGCGGTTAGCGGAAGACACGTACTGACGCAGGTTGCGTGGCTCGATATGGAAGCGCGACAGCTCGGAGCAGTAACGGATGATCGGAAAATCGCGACCATCGACGAGCTCGCGGTTCTGCGGGCTTTTGATGATGCGAATGAGGTCGTTTTCGGCGAGCGAGCGGATAAACGAAATCTCGACGCCCAGCATATCGGGAATGGTCTCGATGGGATGCAGCTTTTGCTTAGTCTCCTTGGGCTCCGTCTTGAGCGGAACATCGGACAGCAAGCCCACCTCGTAGGCGAGCGTTGACAGGTCCGTGGCGTTTTCCAAGCGCTGCTTAATCACGTTGAGTGGCATATAGCGGGTCTTCTGCAGGTGCAGAATGACCTCCAGGCGATCAACGTCCTCCTTGGAGTACTGACGGTATCCCTTTGGCGTACGATGAGGGGTAATGAGCCCCTCATCCTCTAGAAATCTAATTTTTGAGTTCGAAAGATCGGGGTATGCGCCTCGAAGTAGGTTGACGACTTGGCCGATACTCAGATAGTTGCGTTCGGCCATGCCCTACTCACCGGTTTCGATGCGCTCCGGCGTGCTCTCGTGGTAGATGAGCGTAAACGTACCGATCTGGACGGAAGAACCGTCGTGCAGCGGGGCTGCATTGACGATGGCACCGTCGACCCAGGTGCCATTGAGCGAGCCCAAGTCCTCGATGCGAGCGCCGAGGCCCTCGCGAATAATGCGCGCGTGGCTGCGCGAAACGGTCATGTCATTGAGGAAGATGCCGTTCGCAGGATCGCGGCCGATGGTGGTCACGTCGTCCTCGAGTTCAAAAGCGGCACCAGTCTGCGGACCCTTGACGATGGACAGAACGGGGGCGGTGATGCGCACGTTGGCCATGAGGTCGGGAACGGTGACGTCGCTTGAAGGAACGCGGAATACGCAGGTAGCGTCCGCGGTCTTATCATTCTGAGGCATATTGTTAACCATGTTGTCCATGACAACCCCTAACTTATCGCGGACCTGCCGCAAATAATGAACCGTACGTAATCATACCCCAACGAATCAGTCTTCGATTTCAGGGTTCAGAAAGTCGATGTCCTCGTCCTCGGGATGCGCGAGAGCCTGTTTAATGGCCGCTCCGCCCTTAATGGAGTAGATGACAGCCGTGAGCATGGAGAAGATCACGCCGCCGTACACAAAGAAGATGCCGAGGGGCACCGAGCTTCCGTTGAGGCCCGGGAAGGCCGTAAGGGATGAAGGTAAAAGATGCAGGCCGTCAATAACGGGGAAACCGAGCAGCATGAGCGAGAAACCAGTCATGAGCAGCGCTGTGGCAATCTTTCCCGGGAAGACGACATCGATGGGGCGACGGTGATAATGACGAACGATAAGCGTGCCGATGCCCAGATAGATGTCGCGGCCAATAATGAGCACGCAGACCCAGATGGGTAGCTCTCCGCGGACCACCAGTCCCAAGACGCCGGTGAACAGCAGCGCACGGTCGCAGATGGGATCCATGACCTTGCCGAGCCATGAGACCGTCTTAGTCATGCGGGCGATCTGGCCGTCCATCCAGTCGGTGGAGGCGGCAACGGCGTAGATAACAATGGCGATGACGCGGTTGTTGTCCGTCACAAACAGGTACAGAAATACCAGGGTGAGGATCAGGCGCGTAAAGGTGATGAAATTGGAGATCGTAAAGATCTTATTCGACGGGTAATCGGAAGTGCCGATAAGCTCCTTTTTGATCTTCTTTTTGATGCCCACAGGACTCCCCCGCTGGTTAACGACAAAACTTTCGATACTATACCCGTTCCGGCGATGTCTATCCAGCGCAGCCATAGAGAGTCCAGACATGTGGAGGGCGCTATTAGGCGGGGGATTTCGCATTCGTGTACATCTGCCTCCAAACATGTCGAAAAATGTCGATTTTGGTGGCTAATGTACACGTTTTGATTCGGTGATTACATCGATCGGGAACGTTGTTACTTTAAGCAAAATAATCATGGTGATTAAAACAAAAAAGGTCAGGCACTAGGTGCCTGACCTGCAAACTTCTGGTCGGGACGACTGGATTCGAACCAGCGACCCCTTGACCCCCAGCGGGGTCAGAATGACCCTGACCTGTGCTTATTTTGTTAAAACACGCTCAAATAGCGCAAGTAGCGCATTTCCGCATAAATAAATTTTACCAGCTCAGCGCGGTCTGTCCAGATAGCATATTATCGGCTTCGAGGAGCGCGGTGCAGCCGGTGATTTAATCAACGGGGGTAGGAGCCCCGAATCGTCGCCGTTCCGGGTTCCCACAGGTGGGACCGCCTGTTTCTAATCAGCTGCGGATTTAGGAGCAGACATGCAAAACGAGAAATGCAGCAATAAAACCTTACGCGTATGCGGAGCCGGCGGCGTGAGGAAGAACAAAGGCAAATGGCAGGCCGTCGTGACGGTGGCCGACGAGATGACCGGGAAGAAGGTCCAGAGGACCAAGAACACCGGCGTGCCCTGCCTGAAGCAGAGCACGCGGGGAAAGGCGGCGGCGATGCGCGTCCTCGCGGAATTCAGGTCGGAGGTCGAGCTGGAGCTCGCCGAGGCCGAGAAGACGAGGACCGCTGTCGGCACCGGGCTTCCCGCCGAACAGCGGGACGACTACGCCGCGCTGCCGCTCTCCGAGGCGCTCGAGAAGTTCATCGACTTCTGCCTGGAGATGAACAGGATCACCCCGACGACCCGCGACGACTACCACTACAGCGCCCTGCACATCGAGCGCGACGAGCTGGGTCTGGTCCCCGTGAACGAGGTGACGACCGACGACGTCAACGCGTGGTCGAGGCGCAGGATCGCTCTGGGCACGGCGCCCGACACGCTCAACAAGTCCTTCAAGCTCGGCAAGCGGCTCTACGCCGTCCTGCTGAAGAGGAGCAACGACACGATCGGGAGGAACCCGTTCGACGGCGCCCTCGCGCCCAGGGTCATCGCCAGGCCCAGGAACGCGCTGCGCTCCGACCTCGTGCCGAAGCTCAACTCGGTGACCTCGATGATGCCGGACTCGACCTTCAGGAGGGCGGTCGTGCTCGCCCTGCACACCGGGATGCGCATCGGCGAGGTCTGCGGCCTGCGCTGGTGCGATGTCGACTTCGAGTCGGGGCTCATCACGGTCAGGCACTCCGTGGCCTACGTCAAGGAAAGGGGCTCCTTCATCAAGGACACCAAGAACCACGACCTGAGGACGATCCCCATCGACCCGGTGGGCCTACTCCCCTTCCTGAAGGAGATCCACGAGATCGATTCGCAGAGGCTCCGGGAGGCGTCGACCCTCGGCCTGCGCGACCTCGCGGACAGCTACGTCGTGTCGCGGCCGGACGGCTCCTTCGCCACCACCAGCTACATCCGCAGGGCGTTCAAGACGTTCTCGGAGACCAACGGCCTCATGGGCACCAACGACGAGCTGATCACGTTCCACGGCCTGCGCCACACCTTCGCGACGCAGTGGATCCGCCACGGCGGCGACATCAAGGCGCTGCAGTCGATCCTCGGGCACAAGGACGCCATGGTCACGCTCAACGTCTACGCCGACATCGAGCCGATGTCCAAGATCCAGAACATGCTGCGCGTGTCGCCGAGCCTGTGGCGCGGCTACCTCGGCCTGAGGGTGGACCCCGGCCCCATGTTCCAGCAGAAGATCCGCGAGGCGATCGAGACGCTCGAGGCGTTCGGCTACGGCATCTCCGAGCCCGACGACCGCAACGTCCTCATCCGAGACGTCCAGACCATCAGCCGCCTCTACCCCACCGAGTACGCGGCAGTGCTGGGGGCCATCCCGACCGAGGCGGCCGTGGTCGAGTAGAGGCTGAGACATGCGCTTTACCAAATCCGCAGTGCAAGTACGGGAATGTGGAATCGCGTTCAGATATATTCTACTCGGTCATCTCGGTGGTGCAAATGTGGCACGGGTTTCCGCGAACGCGGACGCCCGTGCCCTTCTTTTTATGTTTACGCAAAGAGTCAGCGAGAATGCAGGTGCGGCCTCGCGGTTCAGGCCGGGGATTTTCAGCCGCGCCGCCCGATTTCGAATAAAGGCCTGCAAATGCAGACGGCTTTCGGGGGGCCCGGCGGCACCTCTCTCAAAAATGGGAGTATGGCCCGAGGCCGCACCTGTGCCCCAGCTCCGCCACGAGGGCATCGTTGTCGGTCACCGAGACGATGGCGTCACCGTCGTAGGGCGCCTCGATGTAGACGCGGTCGAGCGAGTTGGCCGTCCCCGCCCAGAGCGTCCTGGTGCGCCGGACGCCCCGCACGTGGGCGTAGGGTATCACCGAACGCGTCCCAGCGTACACGACGACGAGGCGGTCGCCGTAGAGCTCGAGGCGGTTGCTGCGGACGGGAAGGGCGGCCAGGGCCACGAGGGCCGGGACGGGCACCAGCGCGAGCCAGCCCCATAGGAGCGCGGGACTTGAGCTCAGGAAACACGCGATACACGCCGCGGATAAACCGCCCGCCACAATCACCATGGCCGCTATGAACCACGGGTCTGTCCTGCCGGGGAACACCCGCTCCGGCCGCTCGCCCTTCTCACCCATTACGGCCTCCCTCCCGACGCCCTCCCTGGCGGCGCGTGGGGCCGGAGAGTGCCTTGAACCCGTCGCCGACCATCTTGCTCCCCGTTCCATGGGCCTTCTGTAGTGGTATGTACCCCCGACTGTTCGACGGATGTCGTACGATTAAAAGTTTGTCTAACCTTTTAAGACGGGTGCGGCAAGATCGAGCAGATTGTCCGTGCGAGAGGCTTCCCGCCGCAGCGCCCGGTCTCGGGTTCGATGCATCGACATCCGTCTCAGGTGGTATCTCCGCTGCGCGGCATTGCAGGGTGCAAAGCCGAGATGCCACGGAGTACGCCGAGGCTTTGCTCGCGTGGGCTGAAACATATTCCCAATCCGGGAATGCATACATATAAGTGCGATCGTTTTGCCGTAGATGGGAAACCCGTCGGCCGGGCGGGACCGAAGAGCCGGGCGGCGAATGCGAAAGGCCGGATGCAGCCGATGCCCTGAATGAGGTCCCAACACATGGGAGGGACAGCTGAATCCATCTCTTTTGTCGCTCCCTAGGGCGTGGATTTCCCAGCTATCGCCCCCGAGGTCATCTTGCAGACGATTCGCGAGTCTCCGAGCGGTAGGTACCTGATGGAGCAGAGGGCCGCGCTGGCGTAGTTGCCGCACTTCGACGATATGGACGATGACGAGCTCCGCCAATTCGCCGCCCAAGTCAGGCCGTGATTTTATAGAATTCAGGGAAGGCCGCCGTCACGTCCGCCGTTTAAGAAGGTGCCGGTTTGAAATATCTCGTCGAGGATTGCGATGATCCGGCAGATCCCGTCCAAGACTACGCCGAGGCCAAGCAAATCGTCCGAAAAGTACTCGGCTCCCACCCATCGGTGAGACAAGCTGCCACATGGCCATGGAAGCCTCATTTATTTGCGAAGAACATCGGATAGCCGCAGGATTGAAATCATCGACCGATAAGTGAGTTCCACTTTTTCGCCCGCAAGCAGTCGTTTCGAGCCAATCTCATCTAGCCCCACAAGCCGAGAAAACAGCGGGCCGCTCATCGTGCCCTCGTCAATTGATTCCCTTATGGTCTTCAAAACGTCCGTATCATGAAGCGATGCCGAGCTGTAGGGGGAAACACGAGCGGAACTCTCAATTAACGACGAGACAAAAGGATGGAGATGCTTTGGGCATAGTCCATCAAACACCACATCCCCATTGTCATCCGAGCCGACCAGGCGCCAAGTATAATGATCGACCCAGTCGTCTCCGTCATATATGGTGTCCATGAGCAACTTCCTGTCTAGAGAGAAACCTATTTGGACATCGGGGCGCAAGACCGCAATCCATATCGGGCCTGCAGCAGCTCCAACCCAACGCACCACATAGGTTCCCTTTCGTACATGTGTATCAATCTGCCCCGAAATGCCTGAGAATATTCCAGACCCGTTTGTCGAATAGCAATCGACGTATTTTTGTTTTCCGCTCACAACCTTGTATAGATATATCGTTCCAGCAAAAGAGAAGGTATCGTGGCTATTTTAAATCTATATGGCCAATTCGAGCCCTCACCATGGCAATTGTTGCAGCTGGATTTCTTTTCATTAAAATTTCACTTTGTTAAATCCCCGCCCCTAAGCATTAAACCCGAAGTCCACCGAGTGGGCGAAAGTAAAAGAGGGTCGAATCCGAAGCAGTTCCCAGACAATTGGCGTCCGGCCAGACACTTCGGTTCGGCCCTTTCTTTCCAGGACTCTATAACAGCAAAGCACCTGCTAGATGGGCTTTTTTGTGGGTGGGTAATTGTAACAGCTGATTGAACTGCAACGCGCTGGGGCCAATAGGGCGAGGCAAACTAGCGAGGTGTGTCGTCGCGAGTGTAATCGCCACGGTCGACGACGCGGTCGTCCAGCTGCCGCGGCACGGCGCCACCGCTGTGCGTCTGGCCCTCGGCGCGACAGAAGGAGACACTGTTGGGGCCGATGGGCTAAGACCGTTGCCGACCAAGTGCCGTTAGCGGCCATTGGCACATGTCAGCCAGACTGATTCTGTGGGTATAGGATGGCATTTCACTGAGGTCGGAAACTCCCGCAACCATTGATTAATTTTGATATGTCCGAAATTCATATTACGTATATGGGTAACAATCATTAAAAGGATCTCTCAGGTAACCTAAGTAACCGAACCGGGGCAGAAGGGCCTACAAACAAGCCGCGACGAACAGCTTCTTCCGCATTTCTTTAGGCAAGTGAAAAGAGGGATGGCATGACGGCCAAGAGCTACGTAAAGATCGTTATTGTTGGCTTTGCACTTTGTCTTGCAATGGTGCTTTGTGCATCATTTGCGAGGTTTAGGTCCGAGCAGTCGTTCATCGATGGCGCTGAAAACGGTTTTGGTATAGACGGGATGTATGTCAACGATGGCGCGACCAGGCCGTCTATGGCGATTCTTGCAGGCGAAAATATGGAATGGCAAATCTGTAATGACGATGGCTCTTGTCTGAGTGGTCGTTTGGCCGCAACGAGCGACCCGAATTCGTTTGATCTTCTCGACAATGATGGATCGGATTGCGGTTCAGTTCACCTGTCGTATGCATCACGAGATGGGATGGACGGCATTCTCTACGTCTCCCACGAGACTGGCGATTTCAAGATGCGCAGGACTAACCGAGTGCCGGCTTTTATCGAGTAGTGAGAGTTCCCGGCGGTCTGCCGATCAGGCCGCCGGGGTATCGGACTCCGCATTCATCCGTACACACACGGATGAATGCGGGAAGTGTCCGGATGAAGTTGATATTCAAGGAAACAAAGCCGTTCTGCCTGGGACGGCTTTGGTCTGGACTTTAACTACAACATCGCAATCGACACTTATCAGCTCGCGCAACGCGCATGGTCAAATCTCGGACGCTGGTGCATGGAGGACCTTCGAGATTTACTGTACATCCAAAACGACGACGCACACCGCGTGCTCGCCGACTGCGAAGACGAGATGGCTGTCTACAATGCGAACAGAAACGGCGTGAAGTCCGGAGAGCTTTCTGTGGAACCGCCGCGCCGTCGCGCGAGCCGACCGGGCAACCCGGGCAATCTGGTCCCGGCTCTCCCGGTCGTATTCCTACGATATCGCCCCTAGATCACCAATGTGTCAGATAAAGAATGAGGCAATGGCTATGATCACGCCTACGGCGGATGCAACGACTGCGCCTTTTTTCCTCTCCTTTAGTCCGACGAATAGGGTTGCCGTAAAGTA
>CAJLVJ010000028.1 GCA_905210085.1 uncultured Collinsella sp.
AAGGGATCCACGTAAGCGACCGCGTGCGCGCGGCGCGATCATGGCGCGTCCTAGATGTAAGCCGCACCGTCCGTTCTACTTTCTTTGGGGCAATACCGCCTCGCGGGCGAGCGGGCCAGTCGTGAAGGTGGCTGCGGCCTCCCGAGCAAACGCCCCGGTGCGCAAGTGTGGGGTCAAATACCAGGTCAGCTGGTGGGAACAACCCGATATTCCGTGCAGGGCACGGATCGTATACGACACAGAAGGCAGGGTAGCGGACATGGTGAGGGGCAGCTTGATGCATGCGGCTCGGTTAGGTGCTGGGGCCGCGGCGGTCATTGCCGTTTTGGGCCTGAGTGGATGCGCGTTCAATCCACTGTCCACGTTCACGACGCCCACGATCGACCAGATCGAGCGCGAGACCGTTACCCCCACGGTATCGGACGATGCCCTGGTCACGCCGGGAACCCTGACGGTCGCCCTCGATACTTCCGATGCCCCGCAAGCCATGCAGGATGCCGACGGAAACCTCACGGGCTATGCGGTCGATGCCGCTCGTGCCCTCGCATGCCGCATGGGTCTCAAGGTCGCCTTTGTCGATGCGTCCTCGGCCGATTCCGCGCTCAGCGATAAAAAGGCCGACATCTTTATTGGCGACATCAAGTCTGCGGGCGGCGACATCAGCTCGCTTGGCACCTGTCTGTACGACGCCCCCGCCGTATTCGGCAAGAGCAGTGACGGCGAGTCGCTGAGCGTTTCCACCGAAACGCTTAACACCGCTACCCTGGGCGTTCAGACCTCCTCAGCCTCGCAGGAAGCGCTTGCTAAGCAGAGCATCACCGCCAACCAAAAGACCTACTCCAACATCAACGAGTGCTTTGAGGCGCTCGAGTCCGGCGAGGTCGACTATGTGATCTGCGACTCCACGGCCGGCGGCTACCTTGCACGCCTGATGAGCGAGGTCTCCTATGTCGGTGCGCTCGAGGCGCCCTCGACGCTTGGTGTTGCGGGCCTCTCGTCCAATGACAAACTGTGCCGTGCCGTGAGCGATGCCCTCGACGGTATTACGGCCGACGGCACGCTCGAGGCGGTCCACTCTGTCTGGTATGGCACGATGCCCTACGACCTCACCACTAAGACGGTTTCGGGCGCTAACGTGCAGCCGGGTGACTCTGAGTCCAGTGAGACCATGTCCTCCGGCAGCGAGTCCTCCGATTCCAACAATGAGACCGCATCCTCCGAGGACAACTCGTCCAGCCAGGAAGGCACCATCACCGACGACGACATTAACAAACTCAATAGCTAGTTATTGCTAGGGGTGGTGTCTCCTATACGTTGGAAAGGACACTTCTTCACGGTTTCAACACGCACGGCCGGGCTTCCCCGATGGGGGAGCCCGGCTTTTTCATCCCAATAAAATCAGCAGGTCAAAGCCAATTTTCGGGACCAAATACAAAGTCGCCGTCGCCTTCCTATAGCGCACTTTGCCACGGAAAAGTGCGAGACTTCGGTATGCGGTATCAAGCAGTCGTTATTCGGGTCTTTGGGAATTCGCGTGATTAAATGCACGGCAATGGGTACATAGCCAGTACAGTAAGTCCCCGAGGCAGATTGGAGCCACGTATGGATATCAAGGTTTCTGGACGCAAAACGACGGTAACCGATGCTCTGCGTGCGCATGTGGATGAGAAGATCGGCGAGGCGCTCAAGGTTTTCGACATCGAGCCCATGACAGTTGACGTCGTGCTTCGTTATGAGAAGAACCCCTCGAACCCCAACCCGGCAATCGTCGAGGTCACGGTTCGTGTCCGCGGCTCTGTGATTCGCGTTGCCGAGCACGGCGCAGATATGTATGCCGCCATCGATCTCTCCGCCGACAAGGTCACCCGCCAGCTGCGCAAGTTCAAGACCAAGGTCGTGGACAACCGCCAGGGTGGTGCCAGCGCCGCGGATGTTGCGCCGGTCGAGCGCGTCGAGGATCTGGCCGACCTGCTGCTGCCCGAGGAAGAGGACGATCTGCTCGTCCGCGAGAAGGTTATCGACGTCACCCCGATGACCGAGGAGCAGGCACTGGTGCAGACCGATCTGCTGGGCCACGACTTCTACGTGTTCGAGAACGCGACGACCGGTCTCATCAATGTGGTGTATCACCGTAAGAATGGTGGATATGGCATCATCAAGCCCCGCATCGAAACACTTGACGAGTAAAATACGTTAACTTGCATGAGTTAACGGTTGGCGGCCATCCCATGCGGGTGGCCGCCTTTTTACGTAAGGAGTCGCTTTGATGGACAAGGCCGCATCCGCCGGTCATTCGAACCGTTGCCGCATCGTCGTCGATACCTGCTGCGACTTTAGCCCCGAGGTCGCCGCGAACCTCGATGTCGATATCCTGGGTTTCCCCTTCATTATCGATGGCGAAGAGCGCACGGATGACATCTGGTCGAGCATCACACCCAAGGAGTTCTACGACCGGATGCGCGCCGGTGCCCGCGTGTCCACCTCGGCTGTGTCGCTCGGTCGCTATATCGAGTTCTTTACCGAGTGCGCCAAAGAGGGCACGCCCACGGTCTACCTGTGCTTTACCTCGGCGCTGTCGTCGAGCTACAACTCCGCGTGCCAGGCGGCAGATGCCGTGCGCGCCGAGTATCCCAACTTTGAGCTCTACGTGGTCGACAACGCTCTGCCCTGCGCGACCGGCGCGCTCTTGGCGCTCGAGGCCGTGCGCCAGCGTTCGGCGGGACTGACCGCCAAACAGCTGGTCGATTGGGCAAACGAGGCAAAAACCTACGTGCACGGCTACTTTACGCTCGAGAGCTTCGACGCACTGGCCGCCGGCGGCCGCATTCCTCCCGCGGCGGCGCAGCTCACGGCAAAGCTCGACGTCAAGCCCGAGCTCTCCTACGACCTGGCCGGCTCGCTGTCGCTGATCGGCGTCAACCGCGGCCGCAAGAAGGCGCTCAAGTCCATCCTCAAGTCGTTCCGCGAGAACTACGTGCCCGATCGCACCATGCCCATCGCCATCATGACGGCCGATGCCGAAAAGGATGGTGACTGGCTCGAAGCCGCCATCCGCAAGGAGGAGGGTTGCGCCGACGTCACGATCATTCGCGGCTCCGTGGGTCCCACCATCGGCTCGCACGTGGGCCCCGGCATGGTGGGCTGCGCGTTTTGGGGCAAGAATCGCGCCGAGAAAGCCTCGCTTTCCGACCGTATCGCCCGCCGCGTGCGCGGTCAGTAGGCAAGCGCTGCGTCCGTAATCGCCCTCGACTCACAGCCCAAACGCTGGCACCGAGTATTCAACCTGGTAACAACACCCAACCCAAAAGGAAAGGTTTCATGGCAAACAAGCTCTCCGTCGCATTCATTGGCACCGGAATCATGGGTGCCCCCATCGCCGGCCACATTCTGGACGCCGGCTATCCCGTCACGGTCAACAACCGCACCAAGTCCAAGGCGGCGGCGCTTATCGAGCGCGGCGCCGTCTGGGCAGATACGCCGGCCGATGCCGCGGCGAACGCCGATGTCGTCTTTACCATGGTGGGCTATCCCTCCGAGGTCGAGGAACTCTACCTGGCGGGCGACGGCCTGCTCGCGTGCACCAAGCCGGGTGCGGTCTTGATCGACCTCACCACGAGCTCGCCCGAGCTTGCCCGTGACATTGCCGAGGCCGCCCAGGTTTCTGGTCGCATGGCGTTTGACTGCCCCGTCACCGGCGGCGAGTCGGGCGCTATCGCCGGTACGCTCACGGCTATCGTGGGCGCTACCGAGAACGACATCGCGCCGGTCCGCGACATCCTTGCCACCTTTGCGGCCAACATCTGCTGCTTCGACGGCGCCGGCAAGGGCCAGGCTGCCAAGCTCGCCAACCAGGTGTCGCTGGGCGCCTGCATGGTCGGCATGGCAGACGCCATGGCATTTGCCGAGTTGAGCGGCCTTGACCTGGAGAAGACCCGCCAGATGATCCTGGGCGGCACCGGCAAGTCTGGCGCCATGGAGAGCCTGGCTCCCAAGGCGCTCGACGGCGACTACAAGCCCGGCTTTATGGTCGAGCACTTTATCAAGGACCTGCGCTTGGCGCTCGCCTATGCCGACGACCGCGAGCTTGCGCTGCCCGGTGCCGACGTGGCCTTTACGCTCTACGACATGCTCGACGCCATCGGTGGTGCCAAGCTGGGTACCCAGGCCGTCACGGTCCTCTATAAGGAGGAGGCCGACGCCATCGCCGCCGGTCTGGACTGGTCGCAGTATCGTCCCGAGGAGCATGGCGCTCACGAGGAAGGCTGCGGTTGCGGCGAGCATGGCGACGATCACGAGTGCGGTTGTGGCCACCACCACGACGAGGGCCACGAGTGCTGCGGCGGCCACGGCCATGATGACGGCCACGAGTGCTGCTGCGGCCACCATCACGAGGAGTAACGCCCATGAGCTGGACGTTCGTGGTGCTTGCGCTGGCGCTCTTTCTCTTTGCGATCTACATCGGTTTTTTGTGCGGCCAGTGGGCGTGCGAAAAGCGCGTGATCACCAAGCGCGACTACTGGATTGCCAACTTTGCGGGTGCGGCGGCAGTCGTCCTGCTGACCTGGGTGTTCTCGCTGTTCCCGCTGGTGCAGTTTGCGCCGATCGGCTGGCTCGGCGGCTTTATCGCCGGCCTTAAGATGAGCTTTGGCGAGTCCGTCGGTCCGTGGCGCAAGCACGACGAGGTCTTTAACGTCAACAAGGCCCATCGCGCCGCCGCCGACGCGGGCGACGCCGAGGAGCGCCGCCGTGCGCGTCGCAATGGCGCGGCCGACCGACAGCTCATCTCGGTCACCGATGACAGCAAGGGTGCTGGCAAGCACGCTAAGAAATAGTAAGAAGAGGTAACTATGGCAGAAAACAAAGACGAACAGCTCACCGACGAGGAGCTGGCACAGCTCCAGCTGGCAGAGGAGAACGAGAACGCCGTCGACCGTCTGGTCCAGGAGCTCGGCTGCCCCACGCGCCGTATCCGCCAGTTTGCCGCCCGCGTGCTGCACCTGCTTGCCGAGCGCGATCCGCAGCGCGTCGTGCCCTGCGTGCCCGCGCTGATCGAGGCGCTCGACCGCCCCGAGGCGCAGACCCGCTGGGAGGCCCTCGATGCCCTGACGGCGCTCGCCACCACCTGCCCCGAGCAGCTGGGCGATGCCTTTGAGGGCGCCGAGACCGCACTGTTCGACGAGATTTCCTCCACGCTGCGCTATGCCGCCTTCCGCCTGCTGTGCGTGTGGGGCGCCACGAGTGTCGAGCGTTCGCGCGAGGCTTGGCCCATCCTGGACGAGGCCATCCAGTGCTACCACGGTGATCTCGAGTATCGCGACATGCTCGGTTGCCTGTACGAGTTTGGTCAGGGCGAGATTGACGCCGAGGTTGCCGAGAAGCTCGCGCTGCGCCTTAAGTTCGACGCCGAGAACGGCAAAGGCAGCTATCTCAAGGCCCGTTCGAGCGAGATTTGCGAAATGCTTGTTAAACGTTTTGGCCTGGATCTCTCCAAAAAGAAGAAGCGTGCTAGCGTTAAAAAATCTGATGCCGCCGAAGACGAGGAGTAACAGATTATGGCGCACGATGTAGTCCTGATTCCCGGTGACGGTATCGGTCCCGAGATTACGCAGGCCATGCGCCGCGTGGTCGAGGCCACCGGTGTCCAGATCAACTGGAATGTCCAGGAGGCCGGCGCCGGCGTCATGGACGAGTTTGGCACGCCGCTGCCCCAACATGTGCTCGACGCGGTCGCCGAGACCAAGGTTGCCATCAAGGGCCCCATCACCACGCCGGTTGGTACGGGTTTCCGCAGCGTCAATGTGGCCCTGCGCAAGCACTTCGACCTGTATGCCTGCGTGCGCCCCTGCCTGTCGCAGCCGGGCGACGGCTCGCGCTTCCGCGACGTCGACCTGGTCATCGTGCGCGAGAACACCGAGGACCTCTACGCCGGCATCGAGTTCGATGAGGGCGCTGCCGAGGTCGAGGAGCTCTCGCAGCTCGTCGAGCGTTCGGGCCAAAAGACCTTCGCCGCCGATTCCGCGATCTCGATCAAGCCGATCTCTATCGCCAAGAGCCGCCGCATTGTGGAGTATGCCTTTGAGTATGCCCGCCGCTGCGGCCGCAAAAAGGTGACGGCCGTGCACAAGGCCAACATCATGAAGGCGACCGACGGCCTGTTCCTGCGCGTGGCGCGCGAGGTGGCCGCCAACTATCCCGATATCGAGTTCAACGACAAGATCGTCGACGCCACCTGCATGGGCCTGGTCCAGAACCCCAACGACTTCGATGTCCTGGTGCTGCCCAACCTGTACGGCGACATCGTGAGCGACCTGTGCGCCGGCCTGGTGGGCGGTCTGGGCATGGCCCCCGGCTCCAACATCGGTGCCGACTGCGCAATCTTTGAGGCTACGCATGGCTCCGCGCCCGATATCGCTGGCCAGGATATTGCCAACCCCACGGCCGAGATTCTGTCCGCTGCGATGATGCTCGACCACCTGGGCGAGAACGATGCGGCCAATCGTATCCGCGCTGCGGTGTCTGCCACGCTCGACGAGGGCGAGCAGGTTACCGGTGACGTGCGTCGTGCCCAGACCGGCTCCGTCGAGGGCGCCGTGGGCACGCAGGCCTTTGCCGATGCCGTTATCGCGCACCTGGCCTAAGGCATGCACGCTGCAAACGCCTAAATAGTACTTAAGTGTTTGCGTATAACCTAAGAATCAATACGCCCGGCGCTCTGTCGGGCGTATTCTATTGAAGACTATGTTTCCTAACAAGGAGTAACCGATATGGGTCTGATTCAAAAGAAGGACGAGAAGGACGAGATCGACGGCATTCAGATCATCGAGCGCGGCGAAGGCCCCGACGGTGATGAGGACGAGAAGATCGACCTGGTCACCGGTACGTCTGCCGAGCACATTGCTGCCGGTACGACGGCCGAGGAGGAGGACGCCCGACTGGAGGCTCAGATTGCCGCGGATGCCGCTGACGAGAACCTCATGCCCGAGGAACAGGACGAGGACGACGACTCCGACGTGGACGACCACGCTTGCAAGCACAAGAAGACGATGATTGCCGCCTTTGTGGTCGCCGTCGTGATCGCTGCCGTGGTCGGCTTCTTTATCGGCAACGGTGGTTTTGGCGGCAAGGGCGTCGGCTCGGCGACCCTCACCGAGGACCAGCTCGATTCGACCGTGGCAAGCTACAGCTACAACGGCAAGAAGAGCGACATCACCGCGCGTGAGGCCATCGAGAGCCAGTACAGTCTCGACACCGTCAAGGACGACGACGGCAACTACACCGCTCCTTCTGCTGACGTCATCCTGTCCTACGTGCGCAACCAGATTCTGCTCGATGCTGCCGAGGACGAGGGCATTACCGTTTCTTCCAAGGAAATGAAGCAGTACGCCGAGGATTCCATCGGCACCTCCGACTACAAGACCATGGCCACGCAGTACGGCGTGTCCAAGGACCAGGCCAAGCAGATCGTCCGTCAGTCCGCGACGCTGCAGAAGCTCTACAAGAAGAAGGTGGGCGATAGCTCCGCAAGCATGCCGACCGCTCCGACTGAGCCTGCTGACGGCAACGAGGAGACCGCGAGCAAGGACTACGCCGACTACATCATCAACCTTGCCGGCGATGAGTGGGATAGCTCAAAGGGCACCTGGAAGGACGCCGATAGCACCTATGCCAAGGCCTTCGCTGACGATGCCTTTACGGCCGATAGCGCTACCTATAAGCAGGCCATGACCGCCTATTACACCGCCTACCAGCAGTACTCTTCGCAGGCTTCGAGCGCCAGCTCCAAGTGGACCGAGTATGCTAACGGCCTCTACGCCAAGGCCAACATCAGCATCTACGGCCTGTTTGCGTAAGGTTTGCTTGAGCTTTCGAGCACGAAGCCGAAATATCTGATGGAGCCCCCTAGAACGGACATCGTTCTAGGGGGCTTTTTGCGTTGTAGGAAAGGGCGGGGAAGAGAGTGGTAGGGGAGGGGGTTATATACAAATTCTTGGAGACTTTATTCATGTAAAGTGAAAACGATTTCGGCTAAACTGGTAGTAACAATGTGGTACCACTGTTCATCTGGTAGTAACCAATTTTGAGACGAAATCGAATGGAAATTGCTGAGAATTAGTTTGGTAACGAAAGAAACGCACCATGTCTACCTGCAGAAATTACCGTTTACGGGCCAAAAATAACCGTTTGGCAACGATATAGTAATTTGAACGAAATGTGGTGGACGTTTGAATTGAGTGTGTGCTACCGTACATACCAGCAACCCCAAATAGGGACTGGGTTGTCTAAGTTTGCGCACCAATGCCGGCAAGCGGAGAAGCCGGTATGCACAAGGCGCGGACATGGAACTCGTTGGTGAACAACGAAAGAAAGGTTGGAGGAGATACCAATATGATGAAGTACCTCCAGAAGCTCGGCAAAGCGCTGATGCTTCCCGTCGCGGCGCTTCCCGTCGCAGGTATTCTTATGGGTGTGGGCTACCTGCTCGCTCCCGCAGTCATGGGTGCTGCCGGTGACACTACCGGTTTTGCCTATACCGCCGGTTTCCTGCTCATCAAGGCAGGCGGCGCTCTTATCGATAACATGGCCTGGCTGTTCGCAGTCGGCGCCGCTGTCGGCCTTGCCGACGATCACGATGGTACCGCTGGCCTCGCTGGCCTCGTCGCCTTCCTGATGATCCAGCAGCTCCTGAACCCCGCTGTTGTTGGCACCATTCGTGGTATGGACGCCGATGCTCAGACCGCTTGGCTTGCCACGACCGAGGGCATCGCGTTCTCCAAGATCGCTGGTAACTCCTTCATCGGTATCCTGTCCGCCGTCATCGGTGGCACTTGCTACAACAAGTTCAAGGACACCCGTCTTCCCGACTGGCTGGCCTTCTTCTCCGGCAAGCGTTGCGTCGCCATCATGACCGCCGTCATCTGCATCGTCGTCTCCGTCGTCCTGCTCTTTGCTTGGCCGCTCATCTTCGGTGCTCTTGTTGCTCTTGGTGAGGGTATCGCCGCCATGGGTGGTATCGGCGCTGGCATCTACGCCTTCCTTAACCGCCTGCTCATCCCGACTGGTCTTCACCACGCACTCAACAACGTGTTCTGGTTCGACACCATCGGCCTGGGCGATCTGACCCACTTCTGGGCTGGCGAGACCTCCGCTGACGTCAAGTGGAGCCTCGGTATGTACATGTCCGGCTTCTTCCCCTGCATGATGTTCGGTATCCCGGGTGCTGCCCTGGCTATGGTTCAGACCGCTAAGAACAAGAAGGCTGCTATCGGCCTGGTTGTCTCCGCTGCTATCTGCGCCTTTGTCTGCGGCGTCACCGAGCCCTTCGAGTTCGGCTTCATGTTCCTGTGCTTCCCGCTCTACGTCGTGTACGCTGTCCTGTACGGCATCTTCACCATCATCACTTACTATGTTGGTTTCCGTGCTGGCTTCTGCTTCTCCGCTGGTGCTACCGACCTCCTGTTCTCCTCTAGCCTCCCGGCTGCTGCCAACACCTGGATGATCATCCCGCTGGGCATCGCTGCCTTCGTGGTCTTCTACCTCGTGTTCCGCTTCGCCATCACCAAGTTCAACCTCATGACCCCTGGTCGCGAGGATGAGGATGTCGAGGAGACCTCCGTTTCCGCCGCTGCTGGCGACGACAAGTTCGCCGCTCTGGCCGCCGCTGTTCTCGCTGCCGTCGGTGGCAAGGAGAACGTCAAGACCGTTGACTGCTGCGCTACTCGCCTGCGTTTCGAGCTTGGCGATTCCGAGCTGGTCGACGAGGCCGCCTGCAAGAAGGCCGGCGCTCTGGGTGTCATGAAGATGGACAAGGGTGCTACCCAGGTCATCATCGGCACGCAGGTCCAGGCTGTTGCCGAGGAGCTCAAGAAGCTTCTCTAAGCCTCAAAGACGTATCTGTCTTGCAAAGGGTCGTCCCGCTCCGCGGGGGCGGCCCTTTTTGCTACCTCAATACTTGATGCAGCGATGTAATTGGTATTACAGTGCGCAGACTATCATCCGGCAAACAATATCGAAATTTGCGGGTTGACCTGCTGTTATTCCATTAAAACTGCTATAGTACGTGGTGTCTGGTTACAACCAATTTCGAGTCATTTATCCGGCAGGTATCATTATGGCAATGGGAGCGCGCAAACAACCTCTGTACGATCAGCTCGTCGATTTGCTGACCGATAAAATCGATCACGAGCTTCGACCCGGCGACTATTTGCCGTCTGAGCGTGACCTGTCGGAGCGCTACGGGCTTTCGCGTACGACGGTTCGTCTTGCCCTGCAGGAGCTTGAGCGCCTTGGCTTGGTGGTTCGTCAGCGCGGCCGTGGAACCATGGTGTGCGACCGCTCTCTACAAACGGCAAACCTCACGCAAACCTATAGCTTTACCGAGCAGATGAAGGCGATCGGCCGTGTGCCCAAGACGACGATTCTTGAGTTTACCGAGGTCGAGGCTGACAAGAATATTGCTGTAGAGATGAATGCGCGTCTGGGAGAGCGTCTGTACAAAATCAAGCGCCTGCGTATGGCCGATGGTGTGCCGCTGATGATTGAGTGCACGTATCTGCCAAGCCGCAAGTTCTTTGCGCTTAAGCGCCCCATGATCGAGAACAAATCGCTGTACGACATGATCGAGCAGGACTTTCACGAGAAAGTTCGCGTGGCAGAGGAAGAATTCTACGCGAGTATCGCTCGCCATTCCGACGCTCGTCTGCTCGAGATTGCCGAAGGAGCACCGGTCCTGGATTTGATTCGCACCACATATGACATGAACAACGAGGTCATCGAGTATACGCGTTCGGTTGCGCGTGCCGACCAGTTTAAGTACAAGGTCTACCACAACCGCGCAGTCTAGAGTTATTGGGTATAAACGGCTTGGCGTGTTTTGCGGCGGGTGCAAAATATACCAAGCGGTAGAAGGCAACGAACAATCGCTCGAATTAACAATGCAGTGGTTTTTGATCCGCCCTAAAATGCACTGCGGGTACGGGAGCATAGATGAGCACGTATGCTATCAAGGCCGACAAGTTCTTTTTGCCGGCGGGGCCGCAGCTGGGCGGCTACCTCATGGTCGAAGACGGCGTCTTTGGCGTTTGGCAGGCCGATGAGCCCGCTTGTGAGATCAAAGATTATTCGGGTACATGGATTGCGCCGGGCATGGTGGACACCCATATCCATGGCTTCTATAACCATGCCACGACCGATAACGATGCCGAGGGCATCAACATCAGCTCGACCGAGCTCGCACGTCGTGGTACCACCAGCTGGCTTCCCACGACCTTTACCGACGGCGTGGAGCAGATTAAGGACGCCTGCGCCGCCATTGCACAGGCGGACGAAGAGCGTGGCCCCGAGTTCTGCGGTGCTCGTATTCAGGGCATCTACCTGGAGGGCCCGTTCTTTACCATGAAGCACGTGGGTGCCCAGAACCCCGCTTACCTGATCGACCCATCCGAGGAAGTTTTTGACGAGTGGCAGGAGGCCGCCGGCGGTCGTATCGTCAAGAGCGCCATGGCGGCCGAGCGTGACGGCGCCGCCGCTTACGCCGCGGCTCTGAGCGCCAAGGGCGTCGTGACCTGCATCGGCCACTCCGATGCCACCTATGATGAGTGCGCCGCCGCCATCAATGCTGGCGCCAGCTGCTTTACGCATACCTACAACGGCCAGCGCGGTCTGCATCACCGTGAGCCCGGTGTCGTCGGGGCCGCTATGACCACGCCCAACACCTATGCCGAGATCATCTGCGATGGCAAACATGTGAACCCTGCTGCTATCAAGGCCCTGCTGCAGGCCAAGGGCTGGCAGCACACGGTACTGATCACCGACTGCCTGGGTTGCGGCGGCATGCCCGAAGGAAAGTACACCAGCGGTGGCATGGATGTCATTATGAAGGACAACCTTTGCTGGCTTGCCGATGGCTCTGCTATCGCCGGCTCGGTGCTCACGCTCGCGCAGGGCGTCAAGAACATCGTCGACTGGGGTCTTGCGAGCGCCGATATCGCCATTCGCATGGCGACCGAGGTACCCGCGCGTTCTGCTCACGTCGAGGATAAATGTGGCAGCATTATGCCTGGCCGCAATGCCGACTTTGTTGTGTTCAATCCCGACCTTACCCTGGTCGAGACGTATGTGGGTGGCAACAGCGTCGGTAATGCGTTTGCCGAGTAGTCGCCAAAGAAACGATCTGAGAGGGGATTTAGATGATTTACGGTGCATTGGGCGATATCGAGGAGTACCGCGGAATGCTCAAGGGCCTCGACGTGCTGATCGACTGGCTCGAGGAGAACGACCCGGCGCAGCTCGAGGTCGGCAGCCATCCGATTCTGGGCGATAAGGTCTTTGCGAACGTCATGGCTCCCACGACGCGTCCCGAGGCCGAGGCTCACTACGAGACGCATCAGCGCTATCACGACCTGCAGATCGATGTCGAGGGTCGCGAGGCCTTTAAGGTTGCCACGGGCAGCCTGACGCTGGTCCAGGAGTTTGACGAGAAGGACGACTACGATCTGGTCGATTCCGACGCCTCGATCGCCGGCGATCTTGCCGACGACAAGTTCGCGCTGTTCGTTGCCGGCGAGCCTCACATGCCCACACTCGAGTTCCCGGGCGATGGCGCACAGCCGGTCAAGAAGATCTGCTTTAAGCTGCTTGCAGACGCTTACTGGGAGGAGTAACGCGCTGCTCGGCTGAGTTGTTCGCCTGATGGCGTGATTCCCCTAGGGAAATCACGCAAGGACCCCGCCAAACGTGATTCCCCTAGGGGAAACACATTTGGCGGGGTCCTTCGCCACGGGTTTGCGCGCAAACAGGAGTGGAAGCTGCTGAGCCAGAGCGAGAACGAGCTGGCGATGTGCCTGGATTCGGAGGATAACGCGGCGCTGCTGAGCGATTATCCCTACCCGTTTAAGCTTGTCGCTCGTTATACGCTCGAGGACGCTGCTGTGCGCGTCTCCTATGAGGTGACCAACGAGGGAACCGAGGACATGCCGTTCTTTATCGGCGGTCATCCCGGCTTTAGGTGTCCGCTCGATGAGGGCGAGGCCTATACGGACTACGAGTTGCGCTTTGAGAAGGACGAGGCTGCGGAGCTTTGCACTGCCGTCCCCTCGACTGGCTTGATTGACGTGACCAATCGCTCCAAGAACCCCATGGTGGGAAAGACACTGCCTCTGTCGCATGAGCTCTTCGATTTTGCGGAGACCATCTTTGACGTGCTCGAGAGCCGTCAGGTCACGCTTTCCAAAAAGGGCGAGGACAAGGGCGTCCGCCTGAGCTTTGAGGGCTTCCCATATCTCATTGTGTGGAGCAAGCCCGAGGGCGATTTTGTGGCGGTTGAGCCTTGGGGCGGCCTTTCGACCTGCTCCGATGAGGACGACGTGCTTGAGCATAAGCGCGGCTGCCTTGTCGCCAAGCCCAAGGAGACCGTCGTTCGCTCGTTCACGATTGAGATTCTGTAATTCCGTTTTGTCGACTCGTATCGCGAGGCATAAGGAGCCTGCGAGATAAGGAGCTAAAAATGATCCTCACCGTTACGATGAACCCGTCTGTTGATACGCGCTATCAGCTCGATGAGCTCGTTATCGACGACGTCAACCGTGTGACGCCCGAAAAGACCGCCGGCGGCAAGGGCCTCAACGTGGCCCGTGTGCTGGGTCAGCTGGGCGACGACGTTGTGGCAACCGGTTTGCTCGGCGGCCACATGGGCGCCTACATGGCTGAGCTTATGGACGCCAACGGTATTAACAACGACTTTGTGCCCATCAAGGGCGAGACTCGCATTTGCCTCAACATCCTCCACGCCGGCAACCAGACCGAGCTGCTCGAGAGCGGCCCGACAATTGCCCCCGAGGAGCTCGATGCCTTTACCGCCAAGTTTACTGAGCTTGCGGGCAAGGCCGACGTTGTCACCATCTCGGGTTCGCTGCCCCGCGGTGTCGAGGCAGGCTACTATGCCAAGATCACGGGCATTGCCGAGAACGCCGGAGCCAAGGTGCTGCTCGATACCTCGGGTGCTTCGCTCGAGGCCGCCCTTAAGTCCGAAATTAAACCCGAGCTGGTCAAGCCTAACCTGACCGAGATCAACGGCCTTCTGGGCACGAGCTTTACCACCGACGATGTGGACGAGCTCCGCGCCGCGCTCGCCTCTGATGCCCGCTTCTCCGATATCCCCTGGGTCGTCGTATCCATGGGTGCTGCCGGCTCCGTTGGCTTCCACAATGGCCGTGCGTTCCGCGCAAAGACGCCCGATATCCCCGCCGTTAACGCTACGGGCTCTGGCGATTCGACCATTGCCGGCTTCGCACATGCGATTGCTGCTGGCGCGGATGACGAGACGGTCCTGCGTACCGCCAACACCTGCGGCAAGCTCAATGCCATGGATCCCATGACTGGCCACTTGGTTATGGATCGTTGGGACGAGGTCTACAACGGCGTCGTCGTAACCGAGCTGTAGGAGCTCGGGTGTCGGCCCCGGCGTCGCTTGCTGGTTCATGTCGACGACAAGTGCAGCAGCATGCCGGGTCGCGACGCCGACTTTGTCGTGTTCAATCCCGACCTTACCCTGGTCGAGACGCGGGTGTGCGGCAACAGCTTTGGTAATGCGTTCGCCGAGTAAGCTGCTTGCCGACGCTTACTGGCAGAAGTAAAGAACCACTCGGTGGAGCTGTTCGTCTGATGGCGTGATTCCCCTAGGAGAATCACGCTACAACCCCGCCAAGCGTGTTTTCCCTAGGAGAATCACATTTGGCGGGGTTTTTTGATTTCGGGCGGGAAGCGATCGACGTGGCGATACATGGGTTGGCGCACATGCACTCAAATCGGCAACAAAAAAGCCGCCCGAAGGCGGCTGTCTTGTGCAATGGAGCCAGCGACCGGGCTCGAACCGGTGACCCCCGCTTTACGAGAGCGGTGCTCTACCAACTGAGCTACGCTGGCGGCCATGTGGTGACGCAGCTGAGGCGTCAACGGCTGTCTATGATACGGGACATCGCAAATCCGCGCAAGTGTTCTGGCGGCTTTTCTCACTTTAAATGCACTAATATTGGAGACGTGATGTCTGCGGCACCCATTTGGCGCTTGACCTGCTGTCGAGTTGGCTGCCGGCGTCCTGTTCGTATGGATGTCGAGCGAAACGAGGCGGCGATGGCTCAGCCCAAGATTCTCCTGACGCGTATCGACGACCGCTTTATCTATGGGCAAGATCTTGCGCTGTGGAACGAGGCCGTAGGTACTAACCTCGTCCTGGTCGTCAACGACGAGATTGCCGCGGACGCTCGCAAGTGGGCACCCATGAGGGCGGCGGCGCCAGAAGGCGTCTGGACAAGATTTTTCTCGGTGCAAAGGGCTATCGACATCATTCATACTGCAACGCCGCGTCAATGGATTCTGATCATGGTGGCCTCACCCGCCGATGCGCTCGCGCTGGTTAAGGGCGGCGTGCCGATAACCAAGATCAGCATTGGCCATATGCAGGTGGGGGAGGGCAAGCGTCCCATAACGCCCGCGGTTGCCGTGAGCGACGCAGATGTCGCTGCCCTCAAAGAACTGCAGGCGCTCGGCATGGAGCTAGAAATCCGCTATCTCCCCAGCTCCAATCCCGACCCCATCGGCAATCTGTTCAACTGATCCCTTGGGGACGGAGGAAAACGGATCATTTTGCCCTTGCGAGGGACGCGCGCGACGCCGCCTGTCAAAAACTATGTCCATTTACTACGTTTGATCGGCAATCGCCGAGCATGTCGAATTTGAGAAAAACAAAACCGCAGGTAGACGGCTCGCGAATTTAAAAAAACCGGTGCATGGTCGAGCCTCCCGGGCTAAACGTAGTAAATGGGCATAGTTTTGATATGTCACTCATACAGTCACAGGGAAAATGATCCTAAAAGATGGAAAAACGCCCGTCGGCGGTGGTGTCGGCGGGCGCTGCTGTGCGATTTATTGCGTTATGGGCTTAGTGCCTCATAAAGTGGTACTCGATCACATTGCTATAGGGGTGACCCGGGCCCACAATGCCCTGTGGGAACAGCGGCTGGTGCGGCGTGTCGGGGTACATCTCGGCCTCGAGGGCAAAGCCGGCGCCCCAGCCATAGTTGGCATCGTCCTTGGCGTGCTCGTCGCCCAGCCAGTTGCCGGTGTAGAGCTGCACGCCCGGTGCGGTGGTGTAGTAGTCCAGCTCGCGACCGGTCCACATCTCCTCGACGTGCATCGCGCGGCGCAGGTTGCGACCGTACTGATAGCCATCGATGCACAGGCAGTGGTCGTAGCCACGGGCCTGCTTAATCTGCGGGTCGTCGGCCTCCATGCCAGGCGCGACGGGACGAAGCTCGCGAAAGTCAAACGGCGTGCCTTCGACCGGAGCGATCTCGCCGGTTGGAATGTTCTGGTCATCAATGGGCAGGTAGTGGGCAGCGTTGGCAACAAAGAAGTGCTCGCAGTCCATGCCGGCGTTATGGCCGGCAAGGTTAAAGTACGTGTGGTTGGTCATGGACACGTAGGTGGCGCGGTCGCTCTCGCAGCCATACTCGACACGAAAGACGCCGGTGCGCGTCACGGTAAACACGGCCGTAAAGGTGCGGTTGCCGGGGAGGCCCAGTTCGCCATCCTCAAGTGAGGTGGTCATGCGCACGGCGTTGTGGACCTCGTCGAGTTCAACATCCCACACGCGTTTATGCAGACCGTGCTCAAGATCGCTGTGCAGGTTGTTGGCGCCCTCGTTGGCGGGCATATGCCAGTCCGTGCCGTCGATGGTGATCGTGGCGCCCGCGGTGCGGTTTGCCACGGGGCCGATGGTCGCGCCAAAGCAGGCGGGGTTGTCAAAGTAATCCTCGAGCTTATCGAAGCCCAGCACCACATCGCGCACGTTGCCGGGGATGTCGGGCACGTCGATGCCCAACACGGTGGCGCCATAGTCCATAATGCGAACGCAGATCTCGGGCCCGTTGAGGGTGTAACGATGAACGGGGGTACCGCACGGCGCGGTGCCGAAAAGCTCGGAAGTGATCATTTGGTTCCTAACATCGAGGTATTTCTGACAAACTGTAGCGCGAACAGGCGAGATTATCACTACACCCCACTAAAGCAGGGGGTATTTTTCTCAAAAAAGTGATGATTGGAGCTGTGCGGGCGTTCATTTTTGACGCGCGCGAGTCTGATACAATTTGTTCGTTATTGTTTGAATGATATGCACGCATAGAACGGCGAGGATTCATCGTGATTAAGGCAGAGCGACAGGATAAGGTTCGTCAGCTGCTCGAAGAGCAGGGCACGGTCTCGGTCAAGGAGATTTCGGATGCACTGGGTGTCTCGGATATGACGATTCGTCGTGACCTTGAGGAGCTTGCGAGCCTAGGCGAGATCGAGCGCGTGCACGGCGGCGCCCGCAGTGCACAGGGCCGTCCCCACGCTATGTTGCGCCACGAGTATTCGCACAGCGAAAAGCGCACCAAGCATGCCGAGGAAAAGCTGCAGATCGCGCGCCGCGCTGTGGAGCTCATCGAGGAGGGCTCGACCATCTTTTTGGGCACGGGCACTACGGTGGAGCAGATGGCCTCGATGCTGCCGGCGTTTCGCCTGCGCATCGTGACTAATTCGCTTTCGGTGTTTAACCTGCTCGAGGCGCGCGAAGACTGCGACCTGTGCCTCGTGGGCGGTATGTACCGTCGCCGCACCGCCGCTTTTGTGGGGCCAACGGCCGAGGATACTCTGCGTGCGCTGGGTATCGATGCGGCGTTTATCGGCGCCAACGGCATTCTGGATGGCGACGTGTCTACGTCTAATATGGATGAGGGTCGTATCCAGCAGCTCGCCTTTAGCAAGGCCGACTCGCGCTATCTGATCGCCGACTCCAGCAAGATCGGCAAGCGCGACTTCTACACCTTCTGCCGCCTGGACAGCCTGGACGCCGTGGTGTGCGAGCCGGGTATCGCCGCCGAGGATCGTGTCGCCATCGAGGAGCACACGCAGATCATCTGCTAACTAACGCTGCAGGCGATACTTCTGCCCCCCCTGCCGGCGCGGGGGTACCGCTTTACAATGACGCGCAAATAACTTTGAGCAACAAGGATGAGGCTATTCTGAGATATGACTAGACTCCGTATTTCGTCTTTATGTCCCTTGAGAATGAATCATAGTCTTCATAGAGCCCCTCTTTGCTTTCATCCTCGGCGTGGTTTATACGTTCAAGGAGCTTATCCTTTGGAGCCTCTTTTGTTATTGCGGCCTCGCTATCGGGTATTGTGGATTGCAAGAATAGTTCTAGAGCATGGACGTCTTTGAGTATGTAGCCTGTCGAACGACCCGCTCCTGTTTTTTCGATTGCGCTGCAACTAACAAGCTGACCGAGGGTTCGTTTAACGGTGACCTCGCTGATATCGGGGCAGTTGGATCGGATGTCGGATTTCTTAATGACGCCGGGTCTCTGTTGAAATAGAACGGCGATGCGCGCTTGCTTCGACATGGGACGAGTGCTTGATTCAATTAAGGTACGCTGCTCGAGCTGTCGGTAGGCGGCCAGGGTTGTTCCGAGCATGAAACGGATAAAGGGCACTTCGGTGTTTTGATTTTCATTCCATCCAGTGGAGCTTGCAGCGAGAGCGTTGTAGTAAAGCGCTTTGTTGTCTTCAATAAGTCGTTCGATGCTGATGTAACGCGCAACGTCGTATCCAGTCTTTTCGAGCAGCAGCGTTGTAAGGAGCCGGCTCATCCTGCCATTGCCATCGTTGAAGGGATGAATGCTAACAAAATCGAAGATAAAGCGGAGCGATATAAGGAGGGGATCGCAAACTTGGCGAGATAAAGCATCGTTGAGGGACTGGCAGGCTTCTTTAATAAGTCCCGGGGTTGCTAGGGCCGAAGGGGGCCTAAAGCGCACAAATCGATTTCCTTGATCGTCAATGGAGACGATTTCGTTATCGCTATCTTTCCAATGGCCTCCATACGAGATTGCCGTGTGCGCCATGAGGTCACGATGCAACTGCAGAATGACCGATGGCGTTACGGGAATGGAATCGTGTTGCTCGTGAATAAGCGACAGCACATCTCGGTATCCAGCAATTTCTTCCTCTGCGCGGGAGCTTGGCTTGGCGGAATACGCCATGATCGCTTTGAATCTTTTTTGGGTGGTAACAATTCCTTCAAGTCCGTTGGAGGACCGGGTGCTTTGGATCTTAGCCTCCTCCATTAGGGACGATAGAAGCTCGGGTTTGACTTGACTCAGAGCAAGCTGACGGCCTTTATGCTCGCGTATCGAGAGGAGGAGGTTGGTGATTGGAGTTGCTTCGAGTTCCGCTGGGACTGTGGTGTAATCGAACTGGCGCATGCGGCTCCTTTCGGTATCACGAACATACTTTCGATATCATAATATCATTAAATGATATCGAAAGTATGTTCGTGATACCGAAAACTAGAAACCATGCTTTATAACTGCTTGGAAAGTTCGGATTTGACTATCTTATTGTCTCGATCTGTAACAGTTAGACGGTTAAAAGTGGGCTACGTGTTACAGATTGAGATCTTTCAGCCCTGGTCGCCCGTTCGTCTAAATCTATAACAGTTAGGATTGAAAATCCCTGCTAGATGTTACAGATCGAGACGAATGATCCGCTCGAGCCCACCAAAAACAAAAAGGCCGCATGCGAACCCGTGAGGGATTCGCATGCGGCCGACAGGGGGTATGTGGCAGAAGTTAGGCCATGAGCAGGCCGGTCTCCGCGACGTTCTTGTACCAGTACGCGCTCGCCTTGGGATAGCGCTTCTGGGTCTCGAAGTCGATGTAGAACAGGCCATAGCGCTTGTTATAGCCGTTGGTCCAGGAGAACTGGTCCTGCAGCGACCACACGAAGTAACCGTCGACGTTCACGCCGCCGTCGATTGCCTTGAGGATCCATGCGAGATGCTGACGCATGTAGTCGATGCGAGGGGCGTCGTCGATAAAGCCGTCCTCGAAGTCGTCCTTATAGCCCATGCCGTTCTCGGTGATGTAGATCTTCTTGTAGTTGGGGTAATCGTTCTTAATGCGGAGCAGCAGGTCGTACAGGCCCTCGGGATAGATAATCCAGTCCCAATCGGTGGTGGGTACGCCTTCGCGCACGCATGACTCGCCCACGCCCTTGAGGAACCAGCGCGAGGAGCCCTTGTCGCCAGTGCCATTGTGGTTGATGTCGTTTTCGCCCTCGGCGGCACGCAGGAACTGGCACTTGTAGGTGTTGACGCCCAAGCAATCGTTGTAGGGGAGCGCGGCGGTCAGCGCGGCGATGTCCTCGTCGCGGACGTCGAGCTCGCCGCCGGCGATATGGGCCAGCTTGGTCGCAGCCTCCATGGTGTCGGCTGCATAGTGGCCGCGGAAAGTGGCGTCGAGCACCCAGCGGTTGTTGATGACGTCGGCCATGCGGGCGGCCTCGCAGTCGGCAGCGCTGTTGGGATCGAGGGGATACTTGGGCTCCAGGTTCTGGACAATGCCGATCTCGCCCTCAAAGCCGCCCTCATGGAAGGCGACGACAGCCTTGGCGTGGGCCACCATCATGTTGTGCATGAGCTGGAAGGCCTTGTCCAGGCGGTACTTCTCGCCGTGCGGCCAGTTGCCGACGATAAAGCTGCCCTCGGCGGTTGCGGGAATCTCGTTAAACGTGAACCAGTGCTTGACCTCGGTGAACTCGGCAAAGCAGAACTTGGCGTACTCGACAAAGGCGTCAATCGTCGTGCGCGTCAGGAAACCCTCGCCGCCGTTCTGGTAAAAGGCCTCGGGCGTATCGAAGTGATCGAGCGTGACATAGGGGATAACGCCAGCTTTGTTGCAGGTGGCGAAAAGCTCGTGATAGAAAGCGACACCCTCGGGGTTGATCTCGCCGGTGCCACTGGGGAAGATACGGCTCCAAGCGATGGAGACGCGAATACCGTTGATGCCGAAGCGCTGGCACAGGTCGATATCGACCGGGTACTTGTTGTAGAAATCGCTTGCAGGATCGGGGGAGAAGCGACCCTGGGCTGCCAGGAAATCGTCCCAGGGCACTTTGCCCTTGCCGTGCGTACGGGTCTCGCCCTCAACCTGGTAAGCAGCGGTGGCGCCGCCAAACACAAAGCCGTCGGGGAACTGCATGGGGTTGGTCATGAGTCATCCTTTCTGTGGGATACGAATAGGGAGAGGTGCCCGAACCGGGAATCCGGGCACCAACAGAGGGAGGAACTAGTCGAGGTTCTCGCGGAGCCACTTGATGGCGCCAGCGGGGTCGCGAGTAAGGTCGATATATTCCTTGCCGCGCGGGGCGAGCAGCTTAATGCCCAGGCGATCGGTGTCGGCCTTCATGTCGTTGTAGTAGCTACGAACCTGCGGGGCGAGCACGATAACGTCGTACTGATCCATGATGGCAGTGTGCTGGCCATAGGCGCCTGCGGAGGAAGCGATGTTCTCTCCGGTCTGTGCAGCACCTTCCTTGATGGCGTTGGCGAGCATGGCAGAGGTGCCGGCGCCGGCGCACAGGACGAGGACCTTCAGGCCATCGACATCCTTCTTAGCGGATGCGTCGGAGGCGGGCTCGGGCTGATCGGCGACAGGCTTGCTGTCGGCGGCAGCGGCGGTCGGCTCGACGGAAGCGGCGGTCTGCTCGACAGCGGGCGCAGAGGTGCTGGCGGTGATGGTGGCAGCACCATCGGACTCGAGACCCAGCTCGGCGGCGCGCTCGGCCTCCTGGTCGCAGAGCAGCTTATCGTATGCCTTCAAGAACGGCAGGTAGATGATGGCGTCCAGCAAGATGATGATCGCGACAAATACCAGGGCGATAAGCTGGAAGTTCGTGGTGATGAAGATGCCGATGGGGGCAGGGGTAGCCCAAGGCACCACGAAGGAGAAGCCGTTCATGCCCACGTTGTCGATAAAGAACTTGGCAACACTTACGTTGACGCAGCCGGCGGCAACAAAGGGGATGAGCATGTAGGGGTTAAGGATCATCGGCGCGCCAAAGAGCAGCGGTTCGTTGACGGCGAAGGCAACAGGAACGATCGAGGCCTTACCGACGGCTTTGAGCTGCTTGGACTTCATAAAGAGAATCAGCAGAAGCGGCACGATGAACGTGGCGCCGGTGCCGCCGAACTCACCCACGAGCGACATGTTAAAGGTGAGGGAGTGGGCGGGGTGGCCGCCGGCCAGCAGAACCTGCAGGTTCTCAGCCTGGTTGGCAAGACGGATGGGGTCGATGCCCGGCTGGACAATCGAGGGGCCGTGGACACCGATGAACCAGAAGAACGCGGTGGCTGCCTGGATAAGGATAAGGCCAGGATAGGTTTCTGCCGCAGTGAAGAGCGGGGAGAGCAGCTTGATGAGCAGCTCGGAGAACGGAACGCCCATGAGGTTGCGCACGACGACATCGATGATGCCGCAGATGATGACAGCGCCGCCAAAGGGGATGATGTCGCGGAAGTTCTGGGCGATGGCGCCCGGAACCTCCTTGGGCAGCTTAATGGTCAGATCGCGCGAGACGCAGAACTTATAGACCCACACGGTAATGAACGCGGCGATATAGGCCGAGAACAGACCGCGCGTACCCATGCTGGTGCAATCGAAGACAGAAAGCTCGGAGCCGTTGAACTTGGTGGTGAACTGCGTAACAGCGAGCAGCAGCATGCTGCACTGGGCGGCAACCATGGTGGAGCCGTCGTTGAGCACCTTGCCGGCGGGCATGCGACGGTTCATGGAAGCCGTAAAGTTCTTGGCGGTGGTGCCGGCAACCATGATGCCCATGACGCCCATGGTGAAGTTGTACAGCTTGTTGCACCAGTCGATGAGCGGCTGGGGCAACGTGATTCCAACTACGCCGGGAAGGGTGGCGATCAGCAGAAAGATCGAAGAGGTAAGGACGATGGGCATGCACCCAAGGAATCCGTCTTTGATGGCCTGGAGGTAGATGTTTCTCGAGATCTTCTCGAAGAACGGTTGATGCTTTTCGAGCATCTTTACGATGGCGTCCATAGAGCTCCTTTGCTACTTGATGCGCGATGCATGTGGATGGAACTGGTCGTCGATGGATGGTCAGGACTGCCCGGAAACCTTCCTGCTTAAGGAAGGCATTGCGAAATGACAACGTTGTCATTCCGTTAATGACAACGTAAGACATTTTTGGAAGAGCAACAAGGATATACGGGTGAGCGGTCGATATTGTCCGGTAAACGGTTGATTTGTCAGTCGGGCAGGTAGTGTATGCTAGAACGCAAAAAGCAAGCGATAGAGAACCGAGTGGAGAAGCAGTGGCAACGATGGACAAGAAAAATGTCTCAATGAATGATGTGGCAGTTGCCGCGGGCGTTTCTCTCAAGACGGTGTCGCGCGTGATCAACGAGCCCGATAGCGTGCGAGAGTCGACACGCGATAAGGTCCATTCGGCAATGGAGGCGCTCGGGTTTCGAGCCAACTTTGCCGCGCGTTCACTCAAGTTGGGCCGTTACGGGTGCATCGGCGTGGTGCTGTTCCACTTGTCGGGCGGTGCCGTGGACATGATTGACGGTATCGCAGATGCCGCCGAAGAACGCGGCTTTGCGCTCACGATGATCAAAAAGCGGGCGGGGGAGAAGATGACCCTTGCCGAAGCGGCGCGTAAGATGTCGCAGCTGCCTGTTGATGGCATGATCTTCAACCTGCGTCAGATGGTCGATGACTTTGATACTTTTGAGGCACCGAAAGACCTCAAGACGGTGATTATCACACCGATGGAACATCCTACCTGCTCCACCGTCAGTGACGACCAAGAGGGCGGCGCGCGCATGGCGTGCGAGTACTTCTTGAACCACGGGCATAAAAACGTGTACTTCGTCTCTGGTAAGAAAGAGTCGTTGTCGAGCCAGTGCCGTATGAAAGGTTGGCGTGCGGCACTCGAGGCGCGTGGCATTGAGCCGCCCGAGCCTCTGCAAGGCGATTGGAATGCGGATAGTGGCTATGCCGCGGGCCTTGTGCTTGCCGATAAGCACGATTGCACGGCGGTCCTCGCTGCTAACGACTGCATGGCAAACGGCGTGATGATGGCTCTACGTGACAAAGGGCTCAATGTGCCCGACGACGTGTCCGTGATCGGCTTCGACGATGAGCTCTACAAGACGATTCCCAACTCGATTCTGACGTCGGTGAAGTTTCGCCACCGCGAACTGGGCATCCGTGCGCTTAACGAGGTCGTCGCAGGTCTGGAAGCCCCGAGCTCCAGAAGTCGTACGCTCGTCTCGGGCGTGTTGGTCGAGCGTTCCAGCGTGAAGGACCTGCGGGCGTAGACGTGCTCGGCCTGTTCGTCTTAATCTGTAACAGGTAGGGCCGAAATACTCGGCTAGATGTTACAGATCGAGATTTTGTCTACCCAGCCATCATCTTTGTCTCGATCTGTAACAGTTAGGAGTGAAATGACCAGCCAGGTGTTACAGATCTAGATTGATTGGATTGACCCATCTGTTTGTCTCGATCTGTAACATCTAAGCGGTCAAAAGCGGTCTACATGTTACAGATTGAGATTTTTGGCTTGGCCTGTGCGTTCACCTCGATCTGTAACAGCTGGGACCCAAAAACTCGGCTAGATGTTACAGATTAAGATGAACAGGAGGACGGGTGCGGTCTAAACAAAATGGCCCGCGCATCACGCATGAACTGCCTCCCATTTCTTGGACATGAGAAATGGGAGGCTTTCTTTATGCGCG
>CAJLVJ010000029.1 GCA_905210085.1 uncultured Collinsella sp.
CATGCGAACCTCCAGTCCGGACCGCCCCGCGGTCCAACTTTCTGTCCGCACCCCCTTTGGCCGTCAAATGGCCCATTCTAGGAACTATTCCACCGCAACTTAGATTGGGAAACCGCGTAATCTTAAAGTTCGAGCTCGTTGAGGCGCAGGATCGCCACGATATAGATCTTGAGCACCTGCTTGAGCTGCTCCTCGTTGGCGCACTCGTTGGGGCCGTGCATCTGGCCGCCCCATGCGGGCAGCTCCAGGCCGGTCTCCTCTGGGCCAAACGAGACGGCGCGGGCAAAGTTGCGCGCATACGTGCCGCCGCCCATGGCAAAGGGCTCGGCATGCTTGCCCGTGAACTCGTTATAGGTATCGATAAGCGCCTTCACGGCCGGATCGTCGGCAGAGACCGAGAACGGCACCTTTGCACGACCCACACGGTACGTCACGCCAAAGCGCCCCACGAGCGGTTCGAGTTGCTCGCGGATGGTATCGGCACTCGTGCTATCGGGGAAGCGCACATCGATGACCTGCTCAATGTAGCCATCCACCACGTGGATGACGCCGGGGTTGCAGGTGAGCGGGCCAAACGCCGGACTCGTCGCGTCGATACCCAGGCCGCGGCCATAGGCGTCCGCATGGACAAATGCCAGAAACTTGACAAACTCGTGCTCGGCAGGCGTCAGCAGGCGCTCGTCGCGCGCACCAAACGCGTCCTCGGCCTCACGCAGATACGCCACGATCAGGCCGACGGCATTGATCGTTCCCTCGGGCATCGAGGCATGACCGCCAATGCCGTGGGCGAAAATCTGCGCATGCCCGTTATCGAGTGCGGTGATCTCCAGGCGGTCGGCATTCTCAGCGGGTGCCGGCAGCTCATCGGCGGCAATCGCAAGCTCGCAGATAGACTGCGACGGAATGGCGTTGCTCGCCTCGGCACCGCTCCAGGACACAATACGGCCGCCGTCGATCTTGGGGCTCACAAACGTCGCCCCAAACTGACCCTTCTCGGCATTGCAAACCGGGAACTCGGCATCGGGCGTAAATAGAAAGTCGGGGTCTGCGTGGTTCTCCAGATAATGGTGAACGTCGGACATGCCCACTTCCTCATCGCAGCCCAGCAGCGCACGGAAGGTATAGCGCGGCACAATGCCGTGCTTGAGCAGGTACGCGCCGGCGTAGAGCGACAGCACCGCCGGGCCCTTGTCGTCGATCACGCCGCGGCCGAGCAGCCAGCCCTCGCGACGCTCCATCGCAAACGGGTCGGTATTCCAGCCGGGGCCGGCGGGTACCACGTCCACATGACAGATGGTCGCGAGCTGCTTATCGCCGCGGCCCGGGATATCGGCGATTCCCACAAAGCCCTCGTCATCGCTCGTCTGGTAGCCGAGCTTTTGCGCAATGCCGAGCGCGCAATCGAGCGCATCACGGACCGGACGGCCAAACGGCGCACCGGGCTCCACATCGGCAGCAACGGCCACGGACGGATAGCTCACCAGCTGCTCGATATCGGCGACGACATCCTCCCAGACCTCGTCGACATACTCAGCGACGCTCTGCTCCACCTGATTCATGGACGACCTCCTTAGCAATGAGCGGCGAGCATGCCCGCCCCTCACATTACGTCATTAGATAGCGAAAAGTTTAGCAAGCTCGGCCACCGAGTGCACCACCGCTTCGGCGCCCGCTGCCTCATGCTCGCCCGGCGCCGCCGCGCCCGAATAGATGCCGATGCACGGCACGCCCATTGCGTGCGCGCCCTCCACATCGTTAAAGCGATCGCCGATCATCACGGCATCGTCGGCCGTCGCGCCGAGCGCCGCCAGGGCATCGCGGACCGAATCGGCTTTGGTCTCGCGCCCCTGCGGCGGATTCATGCCAACCACCGCCTCAAACTGAGAAAGCTCCAGCTCACGCACCATGTCGATGCACTTTGCCTCCATGCGCGACGTCGCCACGGCCATACGCTTGCCTTGGGCGACCAACCCATCCAGCAGCTCGGGGATCCCATCGAACACGGGGTACTCCTCCGGTCCCAGTTCATCAAAAAAGGCGCGGTACTCGTCGGCCACCACAAGCGACTCCTCGCAGGAAAAGCCGTAAAAGTCGTGAAAGCTCTTCCACAGGGGCGGCCCGATCATGCGGCGCAGGTCACCCATCTGCGCCTCAGAAAACCCGCGCGCAGCCAGCGTCTTGCGCGTCGAGGTCATCACCGCCCGGCCCGTATCGGCCACCGTGCCATCGAAATCAAACAACACGACCGGCCGCCTGCGCATCTCCAGTGCCTCCATCGGCATTCCTCTTCCCCAGTTGACGATTTCCACACCGACACTTCAAACTGTTGACTATTCAACAATTGAACCTAGTAATGTGGAACGACTCTACTATACTTGTCGCACTTTGCTTTCAGAAGGCGGCGCGCAAGCGCCCCAACGAAAGGTGCAATTATGTCTTTTGCCATCATAACCGACTCCACGTCGGACATCTCCCCCGCCCGCGCCCAAGAGCTCGGCATTTACGTGATTCCGCTGCATGTGATTATCGAGGGCGAGGACCTGCTCGACCAGGTGCAGATTACCGCCCAGGAGTACGTCGCCCGCATGGCCGGCTCCGAGCAGCTGCCGCACACCTCGCAGCCGAGCGCCGGCGAGTTCAAGGCGCTCTTTGACCGCGTGCTCGCCGACGGCCACGACAGCGCCATCTTTATCTCGCTGTGCAGCGAGTGGTCCGCCTGCTATGCCAACGCCAGCCTGACGGCCGAAACGCACGAGCTCGACGTGCGCTGCATCGACTCGCGCACCGGCTCGGGCGCCGAGGGCCTGCTGGTGGAGTACGCGCTGGCCATGCGCGAGGACGGCCGCAGCCTGGACGAGACCGAGGCGCAGATCCGCGCGACGCTGCCCGACGCCCACCTGCTGCTGATTCCCCGCACGCTCGAGAACCTCGTTAAGAACGGCCGTGCGCCCAAGCTCGCCGGCCAGCTCACACAGATGCTCAACATTCGCCTGGCCGTTTCGCCGGAGTGGAAATCGGGCGAGATCAAGGCCATCAAGAAGGGCCGCGGAGCCAAGCGCATCGTTGCGAACACCATGGCCGATTGCCTCGCATTTTTGACCGAGCATCCGGGCTCCAGCGTTCGCGTGCTCACGACCGGTGCTGCCGAGGAGCAGGAACTCGTTAACCAAGCGCTCGCAGGCCAGAACTACGTAGACGCCGGCACCGGCCCCATCGGCTGCACCATCGCCACCCACGTAGGCGTCGATGCCATCGCCATCAGCTACTGCCCCCGCTACCAGCCCATCCACTAGGGGCACCTTTACCACTTGCGGTGGAATAGGGACTGTTTTTGGCTCATCAGCCGCAAATCAATCCCTATTCCACCGCAACTTAGAAGCAGTTCATTTGGGACGGGGCTAAAAGACTGGCATGTAACGTTACGCACCGGTCTTTTAGCCTCATCCCATTTTAGCTACTCTACATCAGCCCGCTCAGGGCGATGTCGACAGCCTCGTTGAGGTCATCGGTGATGTGCACCAGCTCCGGATCGAGCGGGCTAATCATACCGGCGTCCATCACCGGGCCGTTGAGCCAGTCGAACAGGCCCTGCCAGTACTCGGTACCCACCAAAACGAGCGGCATACGCTTGACCTTGTGCGTCTGCACCAGCGTGAGCACCTCGAACATCTCGTCGAGCGTACCAAAACCACCGGGAAACACGATGGCGCCCGAGCTGTATTTGGCGAACATGGTCTTGCGCACAAAGAAGTAGCGGAAGTCCATGCCAAGGTTCACGTATTTGTTGAGCCCGTGCTCGTGCGGAAGCTCGATACCCAAGCCGACCGACTTGCCGTTGGCACTCGCCGCTCCCCTGTTGGCCGCCTCCATGACGCCGGGACCGCCGCCGGTGATAACCGCCACGCCGCGCTGGGCAATCTTGCGCCCAACGGTGCGCGCCGCCTTGTAGAGCGGATCTGTCTTGGGCGTGCGGGCGCTGCCGAAGATGGTCACCGCAGGGCCAAGCTCGGCAAGCGCGCCAAAGCCATCGACGAACTCGGCCTGAATGCGCAGCACGCGCCAGGGATCGGCGTGCAGCCAGTCGGTCGAGTCTTCGGGCGCCAGCAGGTTGGCGTAGGTGTTGTCCTTAGGAATCATGGGGCCGCGCATGACCACGGGGCCACGTCGGTACGTCTCGTCGTAGGCCGGCTCGCCCTCGACGTTCTCATTCTTAATCATGGGGTACTCCTATCGAAAATAGAAACGGGCGGGGGCGACGCCATGCGTCAAACACCCGCCCGAACATCAACTATTCGGTATGGTACCCACGATGCGTTATGCGCTTGCAAGGCATCGGTCAGCGGTCGCAGCTCTTAGTAATCCACCGCCGCAGGACTATTCATCCAGTCGCTCACGAACGCACCGTAACGGCCCTCGATAATGGCCTGGCGGGCACGCTGCATAAGGTTGAGCAGGTAGTAGACGTTGTGCATCGACAGCAGAATGCCGCCGAGCATCTCCTTCTGCGTGACCATGTGACGGATGAGCGCACGGCTGTAGCCGCCCGTGCACACCGGGCAGGTGCAAGTGGGATCGATGGGGCCGTCGTCGTGCGCAAAACGCGCGTTACGGAAGTTGAGGCGACCCTCACTCGAGAACGCCGTGCCCATGCGGCCGGTGCGCGTCGGCAGCACGCAGTCGAACATGTCGATGCCCACACCCACACCGCGCACGAGGGTGGTGGGGCTGCCGACGCCCATCAGGTAGCGCGGCTTGTGCTTGGGCATATACTCGCTCGCGAGCGGCGCCAGCGTCTCGAACATGGTCTCGTGGTCCTCGCCCACCGAGTAGCCGCCAATGCCGTAGCCCGGGAAGTCGCCGCACTCCTCCAGATGGCGCAGCGAGCGCAGGCGCAGGTCCAGGTGCATGCCGCCCTGGACGATGCCAAAGAGCGCCTGGTCATCGCGGGTATGAGCCTTATAGCAGCACTCGGCCCACATGCTCGACAGCTCAACGGCGCGCTCGACGTAGGCGCGCGTGGCGGGATAGCCCGGGCACTGGTCGAGCTGCATGCAGATGTCGGAACCGAGCTTCATGGCGATTTCCATGTTGTCCTCGGGCGTCCAGAACACGTGGCGGCCGTCGTAGTCATTGACGATAAAGCGCACGCCCTCGTCGGTGAGCTTGACGGCGTCGTTGTGGCTGAACACCTGGAAGCCGCCCGAGTCGGTAAGAATGGGGCCATGCCAGTTCATAAACTTGTGCAGGCCGCCCAGCTCGGCGATGGTGTCCTCGCCGGGGCGCATGGACAGGTGATAGGTATTGGCAAGCACGATCTGGGCGCCGAGTTGCTTGACGGTCTCGGTAGGGATGCCCTTGACGTTTGCCTTGGTGCCCACGGGCATAAAGATCGGCGTCTCGATGTCGCCGTGCGGGGTATGCAGCACGCCGGCACGCGCGTGCGTCGTCGGATCCTCGGCGATCAGGTCGAATTTAAAAAGACTCTGGTCCATAAACTGGAACTCCTTGGTTGCGGTTCATACGCAAACCATTATACGGGCAACCCGCAAGGAGCACCGACTCGACAGAAACTGGTGCAAAGGAAACCTGCCCCCTTGCACCAATGCACCAATGCTCCAATGCACCAATGCACCAATGCACCAATGCACCAGGATAAAATGATAGCCGTTGGGGACGTTCTTAAACGACTAGTTGTTGGGGACAGCCTTCAGCGCCATCTTGCAAAGGAGTGTCCCAATCTTTCGGCACTTAGGGACTGTCCCCAAGTGCCGACAAGACTGTCCCCTCCGACTAGTCATTTAAGAACGTCCCCAACGACTACTTTTCGTCAGCAACGCAAACGCCGATGCCCTGGCAACGCCAGCGAGCGGTCGCCAGGGCGAACAAATTGGCATGAAAAGAGGGCGGCATAGACCTTCTGGTCATGCCGCCCTCTTTGAATGACAAGTTGTCGCCCTGGTGACCGCGCAGCGTCGGCCCGTTAGGGCGTTTGGTAAAACGCCGTAACTCCTACGGACGCTGGCCCATGCCACCCTCGAGGGTGACGGTCTCACCATTCATATACTTAAAGTCGGGACCGCAGAGCTGAACGACCACGCGGCCGATTTCCTTCTCGACGTCGCCGTAGTGGCCCGCCGGCGGCATGTGGACGTTGGCCTTGAACGCCTCGGGATAGGCATCCTGGAAGTTCTCGAGCGCAGCGGTCCAAGCAAGCGGGCACACGATGTTGACGTTGATGCCGTCCTTGCCCCACTCGTTGGCGGCAACGCGGGTCAAGCCGCGGATGCCTTCCTTGGCGGCGGCATAGCTGCACTGGCCGTAGTTGCCAAACAGACCGGCGCCCGAAGCAAAGTTGACCACGGAGCCCTTGGTCTCCTTCAGGTGCGGATAGGCCTTCTGCATGTACAGATAGGTGGCATACAGACCGGAATAAATGGCCAGGTTAAACTGGTCCATGGTGTGGTCGGCAATGGTCACGCCCGAGGCGCTGGCCTGAGCGTTGTTGACGACGGCGTCGATGCGACCGAACTCCTCAATCGCCTTGTCGATAACGTTCTGTACGACGGCCTCGTTGTCCTGGCCGGCGGAGACATCGGCCTGAACAGGCAGAACCTTGACGCCGTACTCAGCCTCGAGAGACTCCTTGGCGGCCTCGAGCTTGGCGACGTTGCGGCCGGTGATGACGAGGTTCGCGCCCTCCTTGGCAAAAGCGATATCGATGCCGTAGCCGATGGAGCCAGCGGAGCCGTCCTTGAGCGTGGCCTTGCCGCCGCCGGTGACGATCACGGTCTTACCAGTGAAAAGTCCCATACAAAGTCCTTTCGAATCGCGACGGGCCCGCCCGTCGACTGCGCGCATCCAACTTCACGCGCCAAAAGCTGAAATGCAACTTTAACGTGTTCAAGTAAAAAATAAAGGACACAGCGGGCGAACGGCGCAACGTCTTTCGGCGAAGGGAATGTCAAGCGCAAACTGAATATAGAGGCCGAATTTTTGCTATCCAAGCGAGTCATCGAACACGTTTTGAAACTTTGCTGCGGGGCGCGGGATGTCGGCGCGAGACTTTATCATAGGGTGACAAACAACGATGAGGAGCACATGCCTATGACAGACGAGCTGGACCCCCAGACTCAACAGCATATTGATGATTCAGCAGACGTCGCCGCAGATACTGACGCTGCGACCTGCAATGATACCGACGTCGACGACGCGGCTCTGGATAACGGCGCTGCGACGGAAATCCCTGCGGCCGAAGATGCCGACAAGCAAAACGACGATTCGGCCGCTCAGGACGACGCCCCCGAAAAGGACGCCGCCCCGCAAGCGGAAGGCCCCATCGAGGTGTCTTCGGAAGAAGAGCTCGATGCCGTCATGGACTCCATGATGGATGCCGTCAAAGCGATGAAAAACGCCGTGGCCGACGCCGATGTTGACGCCGAAGAAGAGGAGGCCGCCGAGGCCGCCTCGACCTTCGTGCCCGGCGAGACCCCCGTTGCCGACCAAGGCAGCACCCTGCCCTCGTTCCTGCAGCTCGAACACCCCACCATTGGTGCCGATGCAGTTGACCCGCACGCCGCCGGCTTTTCAGTAGTCGAGGGCGGCACCGGCAGCATCGCCACGTCGCAGGCGCCCGATGTGGGCACGGAAAACGCCGCTCACCCGACCGCCCCGCACACCCCCGCAGCCAGCCGCGATCTGGGAAGCGCCGTCTCAAACACCGCCAACGCCGTAGGCACTTTTATCGCCCAGGGCGCCTCGGCCATGCGCGAGATGAATGCCGCGAAGAAGGCACTCGCGGACGCCCGCGCTCACCTGGCCGAACTTGAGCAGCGCATCGCCGATCAAAGCGAGGAGCTCGAGACACGCCAGGATATCGCAGGCCGCTACGACCAAATTGTCGCCGAGCAGCGCCAGACTATCGAAACGGCACAAAAGGCCGCCGCGGCGGCAGAAATCGGCCGCGATACCCATGCTGCCAAGGCAACAGAGCTCAAGGCGCAGCTCGAGCAAATAAAAGAAGAGGACGATGCCACCGAGCGGCGTCTCAAAGCCGCGCTCGACGCGGTGGAGGCACGCGAAGCCAGCTCGCGCGAGACCGGTAACCGCCTCGTACGACGTCTCGAGGATTCCAAGCGCATCCGCGATAAGGTGCAGGCCGAGCGCGACGCCGGCGTTGCCGCAGCACAGCAAACCGTCGACGCCACGCGTGCTCAACTCGAAACACTGCGCCACGAGTATGCCGAGCTGCAGCGCAATCCTTCGGCAAACCCCGCCAATTACACGGTGCGCACCAACGAGCTTTCGATGCAGATCTCCGACACGGCCGATGCCCTGCGCAAAGCCGAGGAAGATGTCCCGAACATCACCGCCGATCTTGAGCACTCACTCGCGGCTGCCGAGCGCGCCGTCGAGCAGGCGCAAGCCCCCATCGCCGACGCCAAGCGCTCCCATCAGGCCGTGACGGCCGAGGCCGATGCCGCACGCGATGAGCTGCAGACCGCAAAAGCCGCCGCCGCAACGCGCCAGCGCGAACTGCGCGAAAAGATCACCGCCGAGGACAAGGCGCGTCGAGAGCAGGAGCAGGCCATCGCCGATGCCCAGGCGGACGTCGCGCACGCACAGTCGATCATCGAGCAGGCGACCGAGGTACATGACCATCCCGAGATTACCGAATCGCTCGCAGGCTCTCTGATCCGCGATCAGGCCGAGTACGCCGAAACCGAGCGCGAAGTGGCCCAACTCGAAGCCGCCGAGGACGACGTGCGCGAGCGTACCCGCGACTCACGCGTCAAATTCACCGGCGCCATCGTCTGCATTGTCGCCGCAATCCTCGTGATCGTCCTGATCTGGCTGTTCGCGAGCAAGTAAACCAGCTGCCAAAAAACACTCAACGCAGTTGCGGTGAGATAGTTCCTGTTTAGCCATCAAAAAGGCCAATTCAAGAACTATCTCACCGCAACTTATTTAGATTGATGCAAGGTGGTCATTGGGGACGTTCTTAAACGACTAGTCGAACAAGAACGTCCCCAATGACTACTTTTCGTTAGAGACGCAAACGCCGATGTTATGGCGCGGACAGCGAAAACGCCCCTAAGCGAGCAAGGTGACGTGAAAGAGGAGGGCATTGACCTTCTGGTCATGCCCGACGATTGAACGTCAGATTGCCGCTTAGGGGCGTTTGCAGCGTCGGCCGGTTACGGCGTTTGGAAAACGCCGTAACCTACTGAATGAGCATCGCGTCGCCAAAGCTGAAGAAGCGGTAGCGCTCCTCGATAGCGGCGGCGTAGGCATCCATGATCTGGTCGCGGGTGGCAAGTGCGCTCACGAGCATCATGAGCGTGGAGCGCGGCACGTGGAAGTTCGTGATCAGCGCGTCGACCACGTGATAGGTCGAGCCGGGCATGAGATAGAGCTGCGTTGTCGCGTTCTCGCGTACCACGATGTCTCCGCGGCCAAGCGTGTCGGCCCCGTCCTCGCGGCCTTCAAAATAGCGCGCCGTCACGGCCGGATCGGACACCGGCGCGTCCGCGTCAAACGCGCTCTCGAGCGAACGCACTGCGGTGGTGCCGACGGCGATCACGCGGTGTCCCTCGGCCTTCGCCTTATGCACGGCGTCGACAACCTCCTGCGACACGTGGTAGCGCTCGGTGTGCATGACGTGCTGCGTAGGGTCGTCCTCCTCCACCAGACGGAAGGTATCGATGCCCACCTCGAGCTCGACGGCGGCAAACTTCGCACCCTTGGCCTCGATAGCGGCCATGAGCTCGGGCGTAAAGTGCAGACCCGCCGTAGGAGCGGCAGCCGAGTGCTCCTCCTTCATGGCGTAGACGGTCTGGTACTTCTCGGGATCGCCCTCGTAATCGGTAATGTAGGGCGGCAGCGGCACGTGACCGGCCGCATGGATGGCCTCGTCGAGCGTGCGCGGGTCGCCGGCGGCATTGCAACCGGCCGGCTCAAAGCGCACCAGACGGCCACCACGGCTATCGGTGACAAAGTCGATGACCTCGGCCGTCAGCACCACGGGAGCCCCCTCGGGCGCATGTGCGCCACCGGCGCGATACTCAATCTGGGCACCGGGCTTCAGGCGCTTGCCCGGCTTGACCAGACACTCCCAAACATGGCCCAGCGGGTCAATATCCTCGCGGCGCTTGAGCAGCAGCGTCTCGACCACGCCGCCCGAGCCGGCCTTGCGACCAATCAGGCGGGCCGGCATCACGCGCGTCTTGTTGATGACGAGCACGTCACCCGGCTCGATATAGTCGATGATGTCGCGGAAGATGCGGTGCTCAACGGTACCGCCGTGCTCCAGCGGCGTTCCCGCCTGGGAGCCCTTGCGATCCACCACCAGCAAGCGGCAGGAGTCGCGCGGCTCGGCAGGAGCCTGGGCAATCAGTTCCTCAGGAAGGTTGTAGTCAAAATCATCGGTACGCATAGACACGTCGGATTCTCCTTATATAGCTAAAGTCCGCTCTACATCCTAGCAGGCTGACGTCCCAAATGAACTACTTTTTGGCGGCTTTGCGCTCGTCGCGGATGCGGGCGCGGTCCATGGCCGCCTCGACAGCCGAGAACCGGCAGCCGCAGTAATTCTGTCGATACATGCCAAGCTCGCGCGAACGGCGTGTCGCCTCGGGATAATACGGGCGAAAATCGCGAATGACCGGGGTGAGACCGCGGGCGGCAGCCAGACGCTCCAACACGTCATTACAGGTTTCGAACAACTGATACGGCGAGACGGCGAGCGTCGTGCCCACAAACTCAAACCCGCGTTCCTGGGCCACACGGCACGCCTCGGCCAGACGCAGGGCATAGCACGCGCGACAGCGACGGGGCCGATCGGCGCCCAGCGGGGCCACGCCGGTCTCCCAGCGCTCGCGGTCCTCCCCTGCCTCGATGAGCTCGATGTCGCCATCGGCACACCACCGGCGCAGCTCGTCCAAACGCCGCTGCCATTCATCGCGCGGTTGAATATTGGGGTTTGTCCAGCAGATTGTGGGCTCAAACCCTTCCTCGCGCAGCAGGCGAACCGGCTCAAGCGAGCACGGCGCACAGCAAGCGTGCAACAACAACGGCTTCATCAACATCTCCTCCCCCGCAATGATTTTTTAATCCCCGTCCCAGAAAAATCATCCCAAAAAGACTACCTTGCGAAAAAGCGCACGCCAAAGGACGTGTCCTCGCAGGCGACAATGCGGCGGTCACGCAAAATGGTCCGCACGTAATACCAGTCGCCTACACAGCCCGACAAATGCAAGCCGGCCGCCAGGTAGCACAGCAGCGGATAGCCCGAGAACGCAAACCCCAGGGCAAACGCCGACGTCACAACAACCGTCGGCGCCAGACAAACCGCCACGTACCGCCGACGCGAATACACAACGCCCTCGGCGCAGGCATAGATCATCGCCGTCTCGCGATTCGCCCCAAAGGTCACCTGCGCGCCCGCAGGCGCCAGCAGCTTAAAAAACACACCGTGCACCAGCTCGTGCACGGCAAATGACGCCGCCGAAACCGCAGCCAAGCCGACTAGCCAATCCAAGACTGCCGTCCAGCCGCCCGCGTCAGCCGCATCCAAGTCTGCAGGCCCGCCCAACAGCACAAACACCGGCACCAGGCACACGGCAAACACGCCGACGACGGCCATCCCCCACACAAAGCAGGCGTGCAGAAAATCCTCGTCTTCAAACGCATGTATGTTGGAAATCTCATTCATAGCATCTTAGGATAGCGCCCCTGCCACGTACCCGTCCGCATGTGCGATAATGTCGAACGATATGCACGAATTGACCACCGCGCCGCCGAGCCCCGCGCCCGGCCGCGCTCCCACCATATGCGAAGGAGTCCCATGGCATCCAAATACTCCATGAACGACCGTCCCAGCTGGCCTCGCCGCGCCATCGTTACCGCCGGCGAGCCCTACGGCAACAAGGGCCTTCACTTTGGCCACGTTGGTGGCGTCTTTGTCCCGGCCGACTTCTTCGCCCGCTTCCTGCGCGACCGTCTGGGCCGCGAGAACGTCATCTTCACCTCGGGCACCGACTGCTACGGCTCGCCCATCATGGAGAGCTACCGCAAGCTCAAGGAGAACGAAGGCTACGACAAGTCCATCGGCGAGTATGTCGAGTCCAATCACTCCCGCCAGGCCGCGACCCTCAACAACTACAACATCAGCTGCGATATCTACGGCGGCTCGGGCCTTGAGCCGGCTGCGCAGATTCACAACGAGGTGACCGCCGAGATTATCGAACGCCTGCACGAGCAGGGCACTATCTCCAAGCGCTCCACGCTGCAGTTCTACGATGCCAAGGCCGGAACGTTCCTCAACGGCCGCCAGGTAATCGGCCGCTGCCCCATTCAGGGCTGCAAGTCCGAGAAGGCCTATGCCGACGAGTGCGACCTGGGTCACCAGTTTGAGCCCGAGGAGCTCATCGCGCCCAAGAGCCAGCTCACCGGCGAGGTGCCCGAGCTGCGCCCGGTCGACAACCTCTACTTCGACCTGCCGGCCTACCTCGACTTTATGAAGACCTACACCGCCAAGCTCGCCCAGAACCCGCAGGTCCGCTCCGTGGTCTCCAAGACCATGGAAGAGTGGCTGCTGCCGGCGCAACTCTACATCCAGAACAAGTTCCGCGAGGCCTTCGACGCCGTCGAGGACCAGCTGCCCGAGCACACCGTGCTGGAGCCTGAGGGCAACAAGAGCAGCTTTACCGTCACCTTCCCCAGCTGGAAGGAGCGCGACGATGCCCACGCGGTGCTCGCCAACGGCGGCGTGCGCTTCCGCAGCGGCAAGGCGCTCGTGCCCTTCCGCATCACCGGTAACATCGACTGGGGCGTTCCGGTGCCCGAGGTCGACGGCGTTTCCGACGTCACCTGCTGGTGCTGGCCCGAGAGCCTGTGGGGGCCCATCAGCTACACCCGCACCGTGCTCGCCCGCGATGCCAAGGCCGCCGGCGTGACCGAGGGTGTTGCCGCCCAGGACGCTGCCCTCATGGGCGAGCCCGCCGCCGATTCCACGCAGGTCCCCGCGCCCACCTACCAGCACAGCTCACTCGACTGGCACGACTGGTGGTGCTCGGACGATGCGCAGATCTACCAGTTCATCGGTCAGGACAATATCTACTTCTACTGCATCGCGCAGACCGCCATGTGGGAAGCCCTGGGCTGGAACCTCACGCAGAGCACCGTCAGTGCCTGCTACCACCTGCTCTACATGGGCAAAAAGGCCAGCTCGTCCTCGCAGACGCCTCCCCCGCCGGCAGACGACCTGCTCAACCACTACACCTGCGAGCAGATGCGCGCGCATTGGCTGTCGCTCGGCCTGTCCGAGAAGCCGGTGAGCTTTAGCCCCAAGGCATACGACACGCGCGTGACCGGCAAGGACAAGGACGGCAACGAGGTGCGCGCCTGCGACGACAAGCGCGTTATCGATCCGGCCCTTAAGGAGAGCGCCCTTTTGACCGGCGTGTTCAACCGCCTGGCCCGCAGCTGCTTCTACGGCGTCGCCGTCAAGGAGGGCGACGAGAGCCCCTATCGCAACGGTTGCATTCCGGCCGGCGCCGCCTCTGCTGCCGTGGTCGAGGCTGCCGAGCAGGCCGCCCTTGCCTTTGAGCAGGCCATGTACAAGTTCGAGATGCACCGCGCGCTCGCCGTGTGCGACGACTACCTGCGCGCCGCCAACAAGCGCTGGAGCGATGCCTCCAAGGCCGCCAACAAGCTCGAGGGTGAGCCGGCCAACGCCGCCATGACGCAGGCCCTGGTCGACGCCTTCACCGAGCTGCGCGTGGCGACCGTGCTCATGCACGGCATCGTCCCGGCCGGCTGCGAGCTCATCTGCGAGTACTTCGACGTCGATCCGGTCGCCTTCTTTAGCTGGGACAACATCTTTGCCTCTACGGACGAGTTTATGGAGAGCCTGGGCGAGAAACCCGGCGAGCACCGCGTGAAGCCGCTGCCCCCGCGCTTCGACTTCTTTAGCAAGCACGAGAGCCAGTACTAAAGCACGCCAGCAGCAGCGTGCCCGGAAAGTAGTCAAATTGGGACGGGAAGGAAAGACGGATGTCCAAGCCGCGTCGTCGTAAGCAGAAAAAGCAGGTTAAGCCCGAGCTCAAGCTTAGGCAGTTTGCCGCTACCGAGCTTTCCAACCGGCTTGCCGCCCTTCCCTGCGCCGCCGACCTGCCGCGCTTTATGGTCGACACGGTTGCCGGCGCCTATACGCCTGCCGATGCTGAGCGCATGATCGAGGGCTTTGGCGCCGCAGCCACGCGCCCGGTCACGCTGCGCGCCAACACGCTCAAGGCGACCGCCGAGGACATCGCCGCTGCACTCGACGCCGCCGGAATCGCCCACCAAACCGTCGCATGGTATCAGGATGCCTTCATCCTGCCCGAGGCCCAGGTTTCCGATCTGTGGGATCTCGACATCTACCGTGACGGCAAAATCTATCTGCAGAGCTTGTCGTCCATGATGCCTCCTTTGGTGCTGGGCGCCCAGGCCGGCGACGACATCCTGGACATGTGCGCGGCCCCCGGCGGCAAAACGACGCAGATCGCCGCCCTCACCCAGGGACAGGCGCACCTCACCGCCTGCGAGATGAGCATTCCCCGCGCCGAAAAGCTCGAGGCCAACTTGGGTCGCCAGGGCGCCAAAAACGTGCCCGTCATGCGTATTGACGCGCGCGAGCTTGACGAGTTCTTCCGCTTTGACCGTATTCTGCTCGACGCCCCCTGCACCGGTACGGGCACCGTCATCAGCGGCAACGAAAAGAGCTTGCGCGGCCTTACCGATCAGCTGCTCGTCAAGTGCGCCCGCTCGCAGCGCGCGCTTCTGGACCGCGCCATGGGTGCCCTCAAACCGGGTGGCACGCTCGTCTATTCGACGTGTTCGATCTTGCCGCAGGAAAACGAGGACGCCCTGCAAGAGGCCCTCGACAAGCACATGGACTGCGAGCTCATCCCCCTCGACGGCACGCCGAGCGAAAGCGAAGCGCGTCGCGCCCAGGATGCCGGCGACAAGCCGCATATCGAGTGCAACGCCCTTACCGAGGCCATTGCCGCGGGCCACGTCTCGGCCATTGCCAACGGCATGCCCGGCACGCTGACCATTCCGCCCAGCCGCGACTTTGAGGGCTTCTACATCGCCCTGGTCCGAAAACGCAGCTAGCGCGCGGATTCAAAACTCAACAAGCTATCGCCGTGCGCACTTGTCCTGCTGGTCCTTATGCCGCGCAAGCGCTTCACGCTCCTTGCGCTCGGCCTTTTTGCCCTTAATGGCCGTAACCACAAAGTAGATGACCGCGGCGGCAACGATTGCGCCCACGCATAGGCCAATCGAGCCCAACATTGCCGAAAATTCCATACCGCATCACCTCTCTTTTGCATACGGGACATTCAAGATAGCACCTCGATTCCCGCCACCACAGCTCCTTCACGTTCGCCGGCCCTTCAGTCTAACGGATGGCGCAGCGGGGAAAAATCAACTCGTCAAACGATTTAGCACTCGCAACGCTGGTCGTACACTGCCGACCGCAGAACATAGAAATGGACCGCCATGGATTCTCTCAACGATTTGAACGAGCGCGTCGACGCCTTTGTCGGCACCAGCTCCTTCGAGACGCCTGCCGCGACTAGCGGCCAAGCCCCCATCGATGTTCCCGCCGAGGTTCACGAGGACATCGTCGCCTCGGTCGACTTCTCCGAGGTAGAGCTTGCAGACGTATTTACCGAGCCCCAGGTGGCCGTAACTCCAAACGGCCTTTTGCCCATGGAGCCGTTGCCCATCGACGGGCGTCTGCGCAAGGCGGCCCTCCGCATGCCCGATGAAATCGAGGAGGCCAGCGGCTTTACGCTCTTTGGCCGCCGCATCAAATCGCTCATCTACACCACCGACGTGGCGGTCATCCGCAACTCCAATGCCGACGCAGTGTTTGCCGTCTACCCCTTCACACCGCAGCCCGCCATTACGCAGGCGCTGCTGACCGTTGCCGAGTGCCCGGTCTTTGTGGGCGTTGGCGGCGGTACCACCACCGGCAAGCGTTCCGTGCAGATGGCGGCCGTCTCCGAGATGCAGGGCGCGGCGGGCTGCGTGGTCAATTCCCCCGCTACCGCCGAGATGGTCGAGCACATCACCAACATCGCCGACATCCCCGTCATCGCCACGGTCGTTCGCTGCGACAACGATGCTCACGCCAAGGTGCGCGCCGGAGCCAAGATCCTCAACATCGCCGCCGGCAAGAACACGCCGCAGGTCCTGCGTGAACTGCGCGAGCACTATCCCAACCTGCCGCTCATCGCACCGGGCGGCAAGACGCCCGAGAGCATCCGTGAGACCATCGCCGCCGGCGCCAACGCCATCATCTGGACGCCGCCTTCGGCCCAGCAGCTGCAGACCGACATGATGCAGCGCTATCGCAAGATGAAGGAAGACGCCACGCCCGTCATCTCGCGCGACGATGTGCCCATTATCGACCAGGTCGCCGCCGCTGAGGTCAGCCAGGTCGAGAACATGAATCCCGATGTGCCGATCCCCGACGAAGTCATCGAACGCGTCGCCTCGATCCACGATCATATCGAGGAGCGTCGCGCCAACCGCGGACTCAAACCCTCGCTGCACGGTTTCTTCTTCCGCGGAAAGAAACGCTAGCCGCAACAGCAAGGCCCGCCCCGCAAACAACGGGACGGGCCTTTTTCTGCTATCAAATGTCGGGAGGACAGGCGTAGCCGTTAAAACCGTCAGTCAGCACACGGACGTTAGTCCACGCGCTTGTCGCCCATAAAGAAGACGGCTACCGTGCCGGGGCCGGTATGTGAGCCAATCGGAGCACCGATGCTATTGATCTCAATCTTGTCTTTGAGCTGCGGAACCTGTTCCACTATCAGCGCGGCAACAGCCTCGGCGTCCTCGCGGCACGCCGAGTGCGACATGATGCACTTGCCCGAATAGTTCGCGCCGTCCTGCACATGTGCCATCACGGTCTTGGCCATCTCGGAGATCGCGCGCTTCTTGGTGCGGATCTTCTCACGTGGCGACAGCCTGCCTTCACAATCGACGGTCATAAGCGGGCAAATCTTGAGCGCCGTGCCGATAATCGCGCTCGCGGCCGAAATGCGACCACCGCGCAGGTAGCTCGATAGATCGGTCGAGAAGAACCAGTGGTGCAGGTTGAGTTTATGTTCCTCAATCCAAGCGGCCGTCTCGTCGAGTGAAGCCCCGCTATCGCGCACGTCGGCAGCATATTCCAGCAACAGGCCAAAGCCCGAAGACGCCGCCAGCGAATCGATGACGCGGACCTTGCCGCCCTGGGGGTAGCGATCCGCGAGCATCTGCGCCGCAACGCAAGCCGAACCATACGTGCCCGAAATACCCGAAGATAGCGTCAGGTGCAGCACGTCTTTGCCTTCGGCAACGAACGGCTCCCAAAACTCCTCGTACTCGCCCACGCCCAGCTGCGACGTTTTTGGCATGACACCCGCGGCGATCTTGGCAAAAAACTCGCCCGGCGTAATCGACTGATATAAATCGTCCGTATAGACAACATCGTCGATCTCGTAATGAAAACACACGACAGGGATATTGCGCGATTCAAAGAACTCACGGGTTCGATCGGCGGCGGATTCACAGGTCAGGACAAAATCACTCATATGAGGCTCCTTACTCATTGTTGCGCAAATTATCGCACAATAAGCGTGAATACGGTACAAATGTCCACTATTTACCAAATTGAACCAAAGGTAGTGAACATCTTTACCGTCATCATCTCTATCGATCCCGAGGCATGCGCCTGCGAAGACGACTCTACGTCTCCATTCAACCGCTATATCTACCTCGACTAAATCGATTTACCAAACCGTTCGGCCAACAATTTGACCTCCCATCTCCAATCGAAACAAAAGCGGCGCATACTGATAAACGTTTGACGCTGTTTATCAGTTTTACCAACCACATCGGAAGGTGCCTCATGGTCGCATTCGATCGCAATCCGCAAGACTTCAAGTATCTGCGCCTGCTGTCGAGACAGTTCCCCACCGAGCAATCCGCATTCACCGAGATCATCAACCTCTCGGCCATCCTCAACCTGCCCAAGGGCACCGAGCATTTTATGAGCGATGTGCATGGCGAGTACGAAGCCTTTATGCACATCCTCAACAACTGCTCGGGCGTTGTGCGCGAGCATGTCGACGAGATCTTTGGCGACACACTCTCCTTTGACGAAAAGGGCGAGCTGTGCACGCTCATCTACTATCCGCGCGAGAAGATCGATCTTGTCCGCAGCCGGCGCGAGGACTCGCCCACCTGGTATAAGACCATGCTCGACCAGCTCATTGTGGTCGCCCGCTCGCTTTCGAGCCGCTATACCCGCTCCAAGGTGCGCAAGGCCATCCCTCGCGATTACGCCTACATCATCGACGAGTTGCTGCACACGCATCCAGATGAAAACAACTACCGCGTGCGTTATCACGAGCGCATTATCGAGTCCATCCTAGAGACCGCCAGCGCCGACGACTTTATCGAGTCGCTCGCCTCACTCATCAAGCGCCTCGCCGTCGACCACCTGCACTTGGTGGGCGACATCTTCGACCGCGGTGGCGGCGCGGCCAAGATTATGGACCGCCTGCTCACCTATCATTCGCTCGACATTCAGTGGGGCAACCACGACCTGCTGTGGATGGGCGCCGCTGCCGGTGAGCCCGCCTGCATCGCCACAGTACTGCGCAACAATCTGCGCTACGACAACTACGAGATTCTCGAGAACGACTACGGCATCTCGCTGCGCGAGCTTGTCGCCTTCGCAGACGCCACCTATACCGCCGGCGAGCCCATCAGCCCGCTGATTAAAGCCATCAACGTCCTGCTTTTTAAGCTCGAGGGCCAGATTATCCAACGCCACCCCGAGTTCGACATGGCCGACCGCCTGCTGCTCGACAAGGTCGATCACGACGCCGGCACGGTCACGCTTGCCGACGGCAGCGTATGGCCGCTCTCGACCAACGACTTCCCCACCGTCGATCCGGCGGACCCCTACACGCTCACGCCCCAGGAACAGCACATCATCGACAAGCTCGTATCCGAGTTTGTCACCGCCAATCACCTGCATCGCCACATCGATTTCCTCTATACCCACGGCTCCATGTATAAGGTCGCCAACGGCAATCTGCTCTTCCACGGCTGCGTGCCGCTCAACGAAGACGGCACCTTTAGCAGCATGAACTGCCTGGGCACCTGGCACGCCGGCCGCGATTATTTTGATTTTTGCGACCATATCGCCCGCCGCGCCTGGCGCGTCGGCGACCGCGATGCCCTCGACTGGATGTGGTACCTGTGGATCGGCTTTAACTCACCCGCCAGCGGACGCGTGGTGCGCACGTTCGAGCGCGCCTACATCGCCGACAAGAGCACGTGGGTCGAGCCGATGGACCCGTACTATACGCTCACCACGTCCTCGTCCGTTTGCGACGGCATCATGCGCGAGTTTGGCGTCGCACCCATGGCCTGCTCGCCGACGGGCCACATCATCAACGGCCACACCCCGGTCAAGACCACCAAAGGCGAGCGGCCCATCCGCGCCAACGGTAAGCTGCTGGTCATCGATGGCGGTTTCTGTCGCGCCTACCATCCCAAAACGGGCATCGCCGGCTACACGCTCATCTCGAGCTCGCGCGGATGCCGCCTCAAGTCGCATCAGGCCTTTACCACCGTTGCCGAGGCGCTCACCCGCAACATCGACATCGAAAGCGAGACCAACCGCTTTGACGAGGCCAACCGGCGCCGCATGGTGAGCGACACCGATACCGGTGCCAAGATTCGCAGCCAGATCCAGGACCTGCGCCAACTGCTCGATGCATATAGAAACGGTGCTATCGAGGAGCGCGCCTAGCCCCGTCTGCGGGGATTGGCTAAACTTGCTGAGTTTGTCATCCCCACGGCGCTGCGGCGCCACCCTAAGGCAGGTACCATGCAAAAGCTCCTTGCGCAGATCATGAAGTTTGGCGTCGTCGGCGTCGTTGCCACCGTCATCGACTTTGGCATCATGAATCTGCTCCACTACGGTCTGGGCCTCAATATCCTGATCGCCAACACCAGCGGCTTTATCGTGTCGCTCATCTTTAACTACGTCGCGAGCATGAAGTACGTGTTTGCGCACAAGGAGGGCATGAGCCGCCGCCGCGAGTTCATTATCTTTGTCGTGCTGTCCGTTATTGGCCTGGCGCTCAACGACGGCATCGTGCTGGCCCTCAACGCCGGCCTGGGCCTCGAGGCCAATATCGCCAAGATTTGCGCCACCGCACTGGTCATGGTCTACAACTTTGTAACGCGCAAGATTTTCCTGGAGGGCGAGCAGACCAAGTAGTCCGGCCTCCTCGTTGCACTACTGGACCCACGGACAACGCGCGTCAAGCGCTGTATTGTTCGTGGGCCCTGCTCGTTTACGGAAGGATTTGCAACGTTTGCGGATTGCCTCTTGAATATTTGGCGAGTTCGTATAGTTCTTGGCAAAGACCTTACGTTTCCCATGCAAAAGCTCTAAAGTGTCTCGTTGCTCGATTCATCAACGCATTGGATGTGATTACGTGCGCAAGGCACTGGCACAACCTCATACCAAGCAATTCCTCAAGTTCGCTGTCGTGGGCCTTATCTCCTTTGGCATCGACTGGGGCATGCTTATTGCGCTCGTCGAGCTGTTCCACCTCGACTTTTTGATGAGCACCACGGTTTCGTTTACCACGTCCGTCGTAGTTAACTACTGGCTCAGCATGAAGTACGTGTTCGACCATCGCGAGGGCATGAGCCGCAAGCGCGAGTTCACGATCTTCACCATCCTGTCGGTGATTGGTTTGGGCCTCAACGACCTGTACATGTTTGTGGGTGTCACGTTTTTGAGCATCGGCTACCAGGCCATGAAGGCCATCGCCACGTTCCTGGTCACCTGGTACAACTACTTTAGCCGTCGCCTTTTCCTCGAGGGCGCGCAGTCGTAGTTGTTCGACATTTGCTTGAAGGTATAACCGGTTGGAGCTCTCGTTCCAACCGGTTTTTTGTTTGCCGAGAGAGCCGGCGACCCAGTCCTCTACGCATGAAAAACGGGCGGCTCGGATGTTTGTCCGAACCGCCCGTTTGGCGCGTTATGTCGAGGCATTTAGCCCGTTACGTAATACCAGACGACTCTGTCGCCGTTGGATAGGACATAGTTGCTGCACGCCGTGTTGGGCGTTACGCCGTTAACGGAGTACATCCAGCCACTCGTGCCGCCGTGCTCCTTCTCAGCCAGACCGCCGATAGCGGCGACATACGTGCCGTACGACGAGCCATGCGCGTTAACGGAAAGGCCCAACGCGCAAAGGGCATCGTAGACCGTGGCGCCCTCGTTAAAGGTGAAGGTGCCACTAGAAGACACAGGATTGCCCACGGCACTCGATGTGACCGAGACCGTCACCGTGACGTAGCTAGGCTGCTGCGAGCCGCCCTGATTGCCCACAGAGGCGCTGCCACTGTTGGATGCAGACCCACCGCCAGACACCGAGCCGCCGCCCGAAGAAGAGCCGTCAGAAGAACTCGATCCACCGGCGGATTCAGAACCCTGTCCAGCAGACGTGTTGTTGGACTTCTTGCCGTCCTTGCCTTTGGACTTCTTGTCGCCCTTGTCTTCGGACTTCTTCTCTTTCGAATCCTTTTTTGATTCCTTGTCCGAAGATTCTGAATCGTCCTTGGAATCCGATTCATCCGAGTCCTTGGGCTGGGAGTCCACAGCGTCAGAAGACGAGGAGCCCGCCGCCGTCTTGCGAGAGGCGGTGGAGCCAGAGCCGGCAACGCTCTTCCCCGCCACGGCCCGAGTGATCCAGTCGATGGACCAAGCACCGCTGGAAGAAGGCTGGACAAAACCCAGCGACACAACGATCAAGGCGATGCAGACGGCCGTCAGAACACCAACTAGTGCCTTGCGCCGCGGGGCGGACGCCGCCGAAGCGGCGCCCTTTTGCTTTGCATCGTCAAGCTGGATGAACGACGAGTCGGGCTGCTTGGACTCGGCGTCCTGAGGCTTATTAGACACAGCCCTCACCTACCGACGCTTGGTGAGCACGAACACGCCGATGACGGCGAGACCGATTACGCCGGCCGCTACGCCGACAATGGCGAGCGGGTTGAAGCCAGACTCCTGCGAGGGAGCCGCAGCGGACTTCTTGACAGTGGCCGCAGCAGACGAGCCCGTGTCGGAGCTGGAATCGGACTTGTCGGACTTGCCGTCCTTCTTGTCGGACTTCTTGTCCTTCTTGTCTGACTTATCGGAATCCTTCTTGGAATCCTTGTCGTCCTTGGTCTCGGTCGTGGTGGTCGTGGAGATCGGCTTCTGGCCAGGCGAAACGGCACCGCCGCTCTGCTGGCCACTCATTCCGTTACCGGAGCCGGCACCATTGCCAGAGCCGCCCGCGCTGCCATTGGAGCCACCGTTGCCGCCACCGTTGGCAGAACCGCCGTTGCCGCCGTTGTCTACAGCCCTCTTGGTCCACTTGGCATACAGTGTCATATCTGCCGTCACCGAAGCGCTAAAGTCATACGCCTTGGTGCAGGCCTCATCCGTGTACCAACCGGCAAAGGCGTAGCCCTCGCGTGTGGGGTCGGCAGGCTTTACCAGCTTGTTTCCCTTAAACACGGCAGAACTCGAAGACGACCCATCACCATATGCCAGGACAACGTTGAAGCCATCACTTAGGCGGAACAACGTGCCGGAATCGTTGATGTAATACAGGTTGCCGTAACGGTCTGAAACAACAGGCGAGTCACAGTACTCGTTGTGTCCCGATGCGTCATATGCCAAGGTCGCCTCGGCATCACCCATCTTGTAACGGTACACGCCACCACCGGAGATGCGATTTCCCTTGTTATCAAGCTGGACGCCGTTGACCGTAAAGTACACATAGGTCCCCTCGGTCTGCTTTGAGACCAGCGGCGCAGCCTTAATGCCGCCCGCGGGCAGCGCTGCACCGTCAGAACCAGAGACAAGCTTGACGCTCATAGCCTTGAGGTCAACGATTGCCAACGCGGACGAATCGCCCTTTTCGCCACCAATCAGCAACGTGTTGTCATCAAGAAGCGTCGGGATCGACGCACAGCCCGTCAAACCAAGATCGACGGTATTTTCGGACAGCGATACCTTACTCCGCAGCGAATCATCGAACGAAATCACATGCAACCTGCCGTCGCGCGTGACCAAATACATGGTTTTGCCGTCCTGCGACACCACAATGCTCGAGTTTGTCGTTACGCCGAGGGCGAGCTCACCCAATACCTCGCCGGTCTTTTGATCAAGCACCTCTACCGTTCCGGAAGACGTGGGAACCACGAACTTACCGTCCACGACAACACCGCCGGTCCAGTAATAACCCTCGTCCGCGTTATTGTGCTTCCAGACTACCTTGCCCGATTGGATGTCAACGCAGACCACAAAGCCGTTGACGAACTTAGTAATGTCACGAGTCCCATCAGCCGTCCCAATAAACAGGTAGTCGCCGTCGACCGTTAACGAAGAGCTCGCCTGGGCCTCGGCACTTACCGCCGAAGTCATCCAGACCGTCTTGAGCCTGTCGACCGTCAGAGCCTGTACCGAGCCACCGCTGAGCGGTACCATGACCAGCCCCTTTGCGTACACGGGACGAGCAGTGTAGCTCACGCTAGCCTTGAGCTTCGCAGATGAGGCCACTTCGCCCGTCTGGCAATCAATCTTAAGAAGCTGATCATTGACCGCCAAATAGATATAGCCGTCAACGATCACTGGCTCGCTCGCGTTTGCATAGCTCCCGCCAGCATACTGCTTAAAGTTAAACGTCCAAGCTTCTGCCGTGGTACCCGTGGGGGTATCGGCATTCGTTACGGCATTTCCAAAGCCATTGGCGTCGGATTTGGAATCGACGGGCCTATCGGCGTCTGGCTCAACAACAATGCCGTCCACACGCTCGGCAGGTCGCTTGCCGTCGACCAGATAGCGCCAGACGAGCTTGTCTCCGGAGTTAAGTTCGGTCTCATCCAGGCTGCCATCGATGCGGGCACCGTTGACGTATGCCTGCCAATGGCTAGTCGACTTATTGACCAAAACCGTACCATCGACAGTCGACGTCACGCTATAAAGCTCGACGCCGCCCAAGCCATACGGACGCAGGTTGATAAGCTGGTAATCGATGCCGAGACTCTCAAAGTAGCGCTCAGTGACTTTCTGAATCGTCGAGCCCTCATCGACAACAAGGGATGCCTCCCCTGCCCACGGCTGGGACATCTTGTCACCATCTACGCCATAAAGCGTCGCGGAAACCGTAATCTGTTTGGCGGCATTCTTGGTCCACCTGGCGTACAGGGTCACGTCACCGGAGACGGGCGTCGAGAAGTCGTAGGCCTGCGTGCACTCCGCATCGGAGTACCAGCCGG
>CAJLVJ010000030.1 GCA_905210085.1 uncultured Collinsella sp.
GCGTCGCCTCGTACGGTCAGATAGCGCGCCTCATCGGCAGGGAGAAAAACTCTCGCCTGGTCGGAGCGGTGCTGAGCGAGGCGGATCGCTACGGCGATTATCCCTGCCACCGCGTCGTCAACCACGCGGGACGCCTCGCGCCAAACTTCCCCGACCAGCGAGCACTACTGACGGAGGAAGGAGTCGCCTTCCGAGACAACGGCTGCGTCGACATGAAAAGCACCAGTGGAACGAGTAGCCAGGCAGCGTAGCGTCGAAAGGAGCGACGCCACGGGGAACGACCTGCGCCCCGCCGCCGGACAACCTATGGCAAAGTGACACGTCCCACAAAGAGCGGCGCACCAGTACGAGACACGACCGCGACGTAAAAAGACCCTATGATACTCGTAAGCATCTATCTGATTGCCCGCCTCGAGGTACCCAAAGAACGAGAGATGCCGAAACCCCTAGACAAAGAAAAAGGTCGGGAGCTTTTATGCTTCCGACCTGAAGTTTCATGGTCGCGGGGGGCGGATTTGAACCACCGACCTTCGGGTTATGAGGTCGCTACGACGTTGTTTCATTCAGACATTTCGACCCAAATTGAAGTCAATATAACTCCAGGTCATTTGATGTTTTCATAGATTTACGAAAGAAAAGTACGCGGAATAATTCGACCCAAATTCGACCCACAACGAGCTTGAAAGCGGTCAGGCGGAGCATTACCCTTGGGGTGTGACCCCACGCAGGGCCCACCACCAAGGGTAATGCCCACCCGCCCCAGCCCTTTGTGCCATTCCGCGCAACCGAGCGCGATTCTCAGGCACTTCAGGCAAGGAACACGATGAACGACCGACCTCTCGTCATAGGCAAAGGAACGAAGCAACGCCGCGACAAATACACGTGGCGCTACCGTCACAGCCTCGGCAAGGATCCGGTCACGGGCAAATACCGCTATTCGCCGTGGCAGACCATACATACCACCAAAAGCCGAGAGGTCGACGCCGCACTCGAAGCCTACAAGGCAGAACTCAACAGCGGCACCTACGTCCAAAAATCGAGGGACACCGTCGGCTCGTACGCAAAAAAGTTCCACGACAACCGCGAAGGAACCATCACGCCGCTCGCCTACTCGACATCCTACTCAATCGAGAACCGGACGCGCACATCACATGCGTGATGCTCATGCTCGACACCGACATGAGAAGGGCAGAAGCCCTAGGGATGACGTGGTCCGATGTCTCCGTCGAGAACAGAAGCATCCTCATTGAGCAGCAGTTCGCGGCCGATCGAAGCGTTCGCTCGCCCAAAAGCAAGAAAAGCGTGCGGAGGATCTCGATAAGCGAGACGCTGACGTCGTATCTCGAATTCTGGAAAAAGGAGCAGGCCCGCGAAATGGAAGCCTTCGGCCTGGAACAAGTCAAAGGCACTCCGCTCGTCCACTCATTCGAACGAACGAAAGACAGGCATCCCCAAGTCAACTTCATGGACCTGAATGGGTTTTCGCGCTGGTTCAGAAACTTCAGCGTCGAGAACGGGTTCGGCAAGTTCGAAGGCGTTCGAACATACCATTATGTGAAGGAAACTGTCGACGGGGAAACGATTTCGAAGCGTTATGAGCATAAAGAGTGGCTCGAATTGAGGGATTACCTCAGGAAGCATCCCAAGGTTCGCGAGGCGAGGCATATCAGCACATATGAGAGCGAGCACCTTCCTTACGGATATTCGGGCCTATCGAGCCACACCGCTACTGCCGCTACTGCCCGCTACTGCCCGCCAGCTTCCGAACCAGCGGGCGGTAGCAGCACCCCGAACATCTCGCCGAGAGCGCAGAGAGTCGTCGACCTGGCGGCCAAGGCCGACATCGAGGACGTGATGCTGTGCGACCTGCCCGGCGTCCTGTCCTTCCTAGAGCTGCCACCTGAGACGGAGATGCCGCCGGGCAACAAGGGGAAGACGAAGCTCAAGAAGCTCTACAGGAAGGTGGCGCCGAACAAGGCATACCACTCCGGCGAGCGCGCCAAGGATTTGATCTCGCACCTCGACATGGCAGAGATCAGGGCATCGGCGCCCGTCCAAGAATTGGGATGCAGTTCAATACGAGCTCGGGGCTCTTTTCGTCTAGATTGGGGACGCATGGCCGGACGAAAACAATTTGCGTCTGGTAATAAGCGTACGAAAGCGCAATTTACGTCTTAATTCCGTACGCAAATCAAGACGAAAATCGTTTACGTCTGCTTTAATCCGTACGAAAACGGTTTTCGTCTTGCAGGGCAGTTGCCGTTTCTACAGTTCAACTTCCAGTTCGGCTTTGTGCTCGTAGAGGTAGTCGCGCATGTAGGGGATGGCAAATGAGACCTTGCCGTACGAGGGAGCCTCGATAATCGATTCTCTTAACAGGCGGCTGCGGACGGAACTCACCTGTTGAGGCGTTTTGTTTAGGGCATCGGCAACCATGCTGGTCGAGCTCGTCTGCCCCAAAGATGCCATGCTCAGCAGATAAGCGATGCACGTGGGCGGAATGCGCTGTAGCGCGGGCTCAATCACCATGGCACAGAAGCGTTCGCGTGCCGTTGCAATGCCGCGCTCGGCTTCTTCTTCTCCAATAATCGGTGTATGTGCGCGTCTTGCCAACTGCCATGCGTAGTATCCAACGAGTTGGATCATGAAAGGATAACCTTGCGTTGCCTCGGCAAGTTGGCCGGCAATACCTGGCTGCAACTCCATGCCAGACGCTTCAATGGTTTCCTCGAGGGAGTACGACACTTCGGTTACTGCCACAGCCTTCAGGTCAAAGGGGAGGGCACGGCGCAAAAACGTAAGTGTCTTTCCGTTGATGATGCTTTCAATCATCGAAGGCAGCCCCGCAAAAACAAAGGCTATATCAAGGTCTTCGCCGATAACCTGCTGAATCGCAATGGAGAGCGTTCGGACCTCATCGAGCTCTGCGTCTTGAACCTCGTCGAGAGTGATGAGCAGGCCATTTTCATTCTTGGATATTGTCTGTCTCATGGCGTCGCGTAGCGATGGACCGATTCGCTCAATGTCTATGCTGCCGATGGATATGCCAGCTACGGTGGGCTCAAATCTGGCGTGTTTGGCCTGGAATTTGGGCTGCAGCTGTTCGAGAATGCGTTGGCAAAGTCCCTCGGTTGCGACCTCTTTTATGACCGTCCAGCCACGGCTTTGCGCCAAACGTGAGCACTCGTCAAGGAGGACCGTCTTGCCCGTTCCACGGACGCCGGCTATGCGCATTAGGCGCCCCGGGGCACCAGGCCCGTTGACGAGGCCCTCATTGAATTCTTCGAGCACATCTTCGCGGCCGATAATCGTGGGAGGTGTTTTACCTGCTGTGGGCTTAAAAGGGTTTGTTTGCATGCGAGCCACCTTTGCTCAAGATATAGCAAGATATAGCAAAGTATAGCAAGATATAGCAAAGTATAGTGAGATATAGCAACGTATAGCGCTGTTCGCGGGTTCTTACGGTGGTGCTATTTTCCGAATGCCGCGCGGATAAAGCGCTGGGCGAACAGCTTGTTGGCAACTCACGAGGGCTCGGGGTGCCAATTTGGGGTGCAGTAGTGCTGCGCCACGAAAAGGGCCTATCTACTACGTTTAAGCCGCAGGGGGTCAACCATAGTCGGCTTTTTCGAAAATCGACAAGCTGTCTACCTGCGGTTTTGTTTTCACGGTTTTCGGTATGGCCGAGGCTATCCGTGTTAACGTAGTAGATGGGCCACTTTTGTGGCAAGGGGGCCGATCTGCGGGCCAGGGTAGCTAAAAGAGCCCCGTCCCAAAAAGACTGATTGGGAGCTGGGGCGTGTCGATGCGATAGTATTGCATGGTGGTATTCGACTAACCGAGGGTTTATCCGAGGGCTTTATGGAACAACGCCAGCATAATCAGAGCCTGCAAGACCAGGCATACAACGCATTGCGCTCCAAGATTATCTATGCCGAGCTCAAACCCGGCACGCGTCTTTCGGCGATTGGTCTGGAAAAGGAGACGGGAATCGGGCGCACGCCCATTCGCGAGTCCTTTGTGCGCCTGCGTGAGCAGGAGCTGGTGGAAACGCGTCCCAAAAGCGGCACCTATGTCTCAAAAATCAGCATGGAGCGCGCCGAGAACGCCTGCTTCTTGCGCGAGAAACTCGAGCGAAGCGTGCTTATTAAATGCTGTTCGGCCGCCTCGCCCGAGCAAAAGCAGCGGCTCGAGCAGATTCTTGCCGAGTCCGAGTCGCTCGACCATAGCGAAACGCGTCGCTTTTTCGATCTGGACAACCTGTTCCATGAGACGTGTTTTGAGATTGCCGGCCGCCATATGTTGTGGGATTGGATGAAGAGCGTCAATACGCATTTTGAGCGATACAACTGGTTGCGTATGGTGTCGCAGGATTTGGATTGGGAGCCGATTCGTCGGCAGCATCGCCGGATTCTCGAGGCCATAAAGAGGGGCGATACCGATGCGGCGAGCTATCTGGCAGAGACGCACTTGCACCTGATGCCCGAGGAGCAGGGTCCGGTTATCGCCTTGCATCCTGACTATTTTGAGCTGTCTAAAGACTCGGCTATCTAGTCCATTATCGCATCTGCTCGAGACGCAAAAACGATGCTGCTCACCTACAGCGTTTTGCAACTGAGATTTTTAAAAAATGCCTAAAATGGCTCAGGCTGCCGACAATGGGGAAACGGGGTGCGCTATGGCGCAGATGAGAATCAAGGACATTGCCGTCGAGGCGGGCGTGAGTCCGGCCACGGTCTCGCGCTATCTCAACAACCGCCCCGGGCAAATGACCGAGGAGACCCGTGCCCGCATTGCCGAGGTCATCGAGCGCACCGGCTATCGCCCGCGTGCCGCTGCGCGCAATCTGCGCAGCTCGCGCACCAATCTCATCGGCGTGATCTTGGCCGACATCGCCAACCCATTCTCGAGCGCCATGCTCGAAGGACTTTCCGCCAGTGCCGCCGCGCGCGGCTGCTCGCTTATGACGGCCATTAGCGGCAACGATCCCGCTAAGGAAGCAGAGTCGCTCACCAGACTTATCGATGCCGGCGCGGACGGCCTGGTCGTCAACACCTGTGGAGGCAACGACGAGGCAATCGCCGCGGCAGCGGGGCGCCTGCCCGTTGTGCTGCTCGACCGCGATGCTGCCGACGGCGGCGTCGATCTGGTGACATCTAACAACCGTGAGCTGGTCGCCGGCTTGGTAGACGCCTTGACCGCCGCTGGCAGCGAGCGTCTGTGCCTGCTCACCGAGGCAAGCGACGACAGCCCCGTCCGTCGCGAGCGCGCCGAGGCCTTTACCGACGAGCTTTCGCACCGCGGCCTTGCGGGCGAGGTTGTCACCCTGGCCGATGGCGGCGCCACGGGCGTTGGCCGCTTGGACGAGACTATCCGCGACTATGTAGGCAAAAAGCTCGGCCTCATTGCCGTCGACGGCCTGGTCTTTCTGCGTCTGACCGAGGCGCTGACGCAGCTGGGACCCTCGTTGCCGGCGGGTCTCAAAATCGCGACGTTTGACGATTGCCCCTGGAACCGCGTGCTCTTTGGCGGCGTGACCACGGCCGCGCAAGACACCCTCATCATCGCCGAGCGCGTGGTCGAGCGCCTCTTCGAGCGCATCGACGTTGTTACCACTACGGTGGGCGAGGCCGCAAAGCTCGCCCCCAAGCGCATCGAGGTTCCCGGTCACATCGAACACCGCGCATCAACCTCGCGCTAACCATTCGTTCGCAACTGCCTGTTCGCGCACGTTTTTTGAGCGCCTGATACGCTTTAACCCTGCGGAAACATTTTTCTGCGATAGTATCTGCGATATAGACCAGTCGAAACCCGCCCGAAAGAAAGGGGAGCGACATGAACCAGCAGAACATCGATTACGTACTCCGTTCAGTAGAGCAGCGTGACATCCGCTTTGTGCGTCTGTGGTTTGTCGACATTCTCGGCCGCCTCAAGAACTTTGCCATTAGCCCCGAGGACCTCGAGGTCGCTTTTGAGGAGGGTATTGGCTTTGACGGCTCCGCCATCGAGGGCTTTGCCACGCCCGAGGAAGCCGACATGCTGGCGTTCCCTGATGCTTCGTCCTTCCAGATTTTGCCGTGGCGCCCGAGCCACAACGGCGTTGCCCGCGTGTTCTGCGACGTATGCACTCCCGATCGCAAGCCGTTTGCCGGCGACCCGCGCGATGCCCTGCGCCGCATGTTCCGCAAGGCCGAGAAGGCTGGCTATCTGCTCAACGTGGGCGCCGAGCTGGAGTATTACTATTTCCCTGACGAGCACACCCCCGAGCCGCTCGACAACGTGGGCTACTTCGATCTTTCGGTGAGTGACGCCGCCCGCGACCTGCGCCGCAACACGGTCCTCACGCTCGAGAAGATGTCCGTGCCCGTGGAGTACACCTTCCACGCCGCCGGCCGCTCGCAGCACGGCATGAGCCTGCGCCATGCCGAGGCCCTAAGCATGTCCGATGCCATCACCACGGCCAAACTCATCATTAAGCAGCAGGCTTACGAGAGCGGTTGCCACGCCTCTTTTATGCCCAAGCCGTTGGCGGGCGAGGACGGCAGCGCCATGTTTTTGCATCAGTCGCTGTTCGACCACGACGGCAACAACGTCTTTTGGGGCGAGGACGACGAGAGGTACCACCTCTCCGATATCGCCAAGCACTACATGGCCGGCATCCTTGCGCACGCGCGCGAGATTAGCGCCATCACCAACCCCACGGTCAACTCGTACAAGCGCATCACCACGGGCGGAGACTCCGTGCCGCAGTACGCCACGTGGGGCCTGCGCAATCGCGCGAGCATGGTCCGCATCCCGGTCTACAAGCCCGGCAAACAGCTGTCCACGCGCATCGAGCTTCGCAGCCCCGACCCCATGGCCAACCCGTACCTGGTTAACGCCGTCACGCTGGCGGCTGGTCTGGACGGCATCGAGCGTAAGCTGGAGCTCCCGCCCGAGGCCACGGCCGAGACGCTCAAGCTTACCGACCGTCAGATGCTCGAGGCCGGCTACGCACCGCTGCCGCGCTCGCTCAAAGAGGCGCTTGACGTCTTTGAGGACTCGCAGTTTATGAAGGATGCCCTCGGCGAGCACATTCACAGCTTCTTCCTCAAAAAGAAGCGCAACGAGTGGCATAAGTTTGAGTCCACGATTACCGAGTGGGAGATCAAGCATTATCTGGCGAACTCCTAATCGCGCTGGCTTGTTCCAGTACGATTGAGCTCATTTCCTTGGAGGCCGATATGTCCGAAAAGAGTGCCCTGTTCATGGCGCGCACGACGCGCTTCCACGAGTTTGCCCGCAGCTTGACGACCACCCTGGGTGTCGAGGTGAGCCTGGCTACCCCCGATTCGCCGACTGCGGCGCACGACTTTGACCTGCTGATCCTCGATTCCGACGGCATCCGCAGCGACCGCATCGATCAGATTGCCAAGTGGCTTGACGATCGTGGCGGCGTCCCCATGTTGGTGATCGTCGACGACGAGGCGCTCGGCACCCTGCGCCTGCCGAATCACGCGCATGCCGACTTTGTATGCCCCACGGCGACGCCCAACGAACTCAAGGCTCGCGCACAGCGCCTGATGGGCGAGGAGGAGACCGTCACCGCCGACGATGTGCTCAACATCGATAACCTCGAGATCAACCTGGCTACCTACCAGGTGACGCTCGATAACGAGCCCATCGACCTGACGCTGATGGAGTACTCGCTGCTGAGCTTTTTGGCAACGCATCCCAACCGTGCCTACAGCCGCGAGGTACTGCTGCACCGCGTGTGGGGCTTTGAGTACTGCGGCGGTACGCGTACCGTCGACGTGCACATCCGACGCATCCGCTCCAAGGTGGGCCCGCAGATCGCGGCACATATCACCACCGTCCGCGGCGTGGGCTATCTGTTTAAGGACTAGCTTTTCACCACAAAGGGGACAGGCACCTTTGTGGTGGTTTTGACGCAGGCCGGGTCCTTTTGGGCCTGCAACAGAACTTAAGCCTTCCTAAAAGATTGCGTTCTCATACACGTTCGCCCGCATATTGGGGTACAACTCAACGTGAACAATGATGGCCCGCCACATGTTTGGCGGGCCTTTGGTTATTTGACGAAAGGATCGCAGCTATGAGCGAGAACGATTCCCAGCGTCCCCAGGATGCGGGCCACGCCGGCGAGACGCAGCAGCAACCGCGCGTGCAGGTGGAGTCGACGCCTGCCGACGGCAACATTCCCTACGTGCAGGCCTACGACACGCAGACCGGCAAGCCGCTGAGCGGCCAGCAGGTTGTAAACAAGCACACAGTGGTCAAGACCAAGACCAAAAAGCTGCCGATCTTCATTACGGCGCTTGCCGGCTGTGCCTGCGGCGCCCTGCTGGTCATCGCGCTCATTATGAGTGGCACGCTCGATATCGGCGGCGGCAGGAACGCCGTGACGGCGGGTGCTTCGGGTTCATCGACGCAAAAGATCACCATCGACTCCGAGGACACCACGCTGGCCGAGGCCGTTTCTGCCAAGGCCCTGCCCTCCGTGGTTTCTATTACCGCCACTTCGAGCGGCAGCCAGAATGGCTCGCTTTCGCAGTCTGCCGACGAGTCGGACGGCTCGGGCAGCGTCGGTTCGGGCGTTGTGCTCGATACCGAGGGCCACATCCTCACCAACAACCACGTGGTCGATGGCTACGACCAGTACGTGGTGACCATGGATGACGGCACCACCTACGAGGCCGAGTTCGTGGGCAACGATGCTTCGAGCGACCTAGCCGTCATCAAACTCAAGGACGCCGACGCCTCCAAGCTCACGCCGATCGAGATCGGCGACTCCTCCAAGCTCAACGTGGGCGAGTGGGTCATGGCGATCGGCTCGCCGTTCGGCAACGAGCAGTCTGTCTCCACGGGCATTGTGTCGGCGCTGTATCGCTCCACGGCCATGAGCTCTACCAGCGGCAACACCATCTATGCCAACATGATCCAGACCGATGCCGCCATCAACCCGGGTAACTCCGGCGGCGCGCTCGTCAACGACAATGGTGAGCTGGTGGGCATTAACTCGCTTATCGAGAGCTATTCGGGCTCCAGCTCGGGCGTGGGCTTTGCCATTCCGGTTAACTACGCCAAGAACATTGCCGACCAGATCATCGACGGCAAGACGCCGGTGCATCCGTACATGGGCGCCACGCTTTCGAGTGTCAACGCGCTTAACGCCCGCACCAACAAGCTGAGCACAGACAGCGGCGCGTATGTGGCGAGCGTCGTTGAGGACGGTCCTGCCGCCAAGGCCGGCATTCAGGAGGGCGACGTCATCACCAAGCTGGGCGACGACGAGATCACGAGCGCCGATGGCCTGATCATCGCCCTGCGCAGCCATGAGGTGGGCGAGAAGGTCGAGATTACGTTCGTGCGCGGCAAGGAAGAGAAGAAGGTCACGGTCGAGCTGGGCTCCGACGAGGAGCTGCAGAACCAGCAACAAGACGACAGCGCGACCGACACCGGCAATGGCGGCATCACCGATGAGCAGTTGCGCCAGTACCTGGAGGAGCTGTTGGGCCAGCAGGGCCAGGGCCAGGGCTACGGCCAGGGTTACTAACGAGCCGTATCGCACATACCGATGCCAGAGGGGCTGTCCCATCAACGCGGGACAGCCCCTCTCTTCTTATTGATCCGTTGGGGACGGAGGAAAACGGATCATTTAGAGCTGATAAGAGCATGGTTTGATCGCGCGATCCACCCCGGTCTGGTGGCTGCCGATTCGGTGCGGTTCGAAAGGGCTATTCGGCCCCGTTGCGACCGGTGGTACTCTAGTATCCGTTTGAAATCGAGCGAAGGAGTGCGCTATGGAGCAATCGAGCCTGTTTGGTGACGGCGTGGACATCGATACCGAAACGCCCACGACCGCGGATGCCGCTGCACCGACCGACGCCCGTGCCCAGGCGGCAGCGCGCGCAGCCGAGCTGCGCCACGAGCTCGACTACCACGCCTATCGCTACTACATGCTCGATGCGCCCGAGATCACGGACGCCGCCTTTGACAAAATGCTCGTTGAGCTGCAGGAAATCGAGGCCACCTACCCCGACCTGGTGACGCCCGACAGCTACACCCAACGCGTGGGCGGGTACGTGAGCGAGCAGTTTACGCCGGTCACGCATATGGCGCGCATGTATTCCATGGACGATGCCATGGATCTGGACGAACTTGACGCGTGGCTCCAACGAACCGAGGATGCGCTCGGCGCAGGTAGCGTCACCTATACCTGCGAGCTTAAGATTGACGGTCTGGGCGTGGCGCTTACCTACCAAAACGGCACCTTCGTGCGCGCGGCCACGCGCGGCGATGGCACCACGGGCGAGGACGTGTCGCTCAACGTCCGTACCATCAAGGATGTGCCCATGCACCTGTCCGAGCCGGCGCTCGCCCACATGGGCGCCGACCGCGAGCGCACCATCGAGGTACGCGGCGAGGTCTATATGCCCAAGGGCAGCTTTGTCCGCCTGAATGAAGAGGCCGATGCCGAGGGCCGCGATCCCTTCGCCAACCCGCGCAACGCCGCCGCCGGCAGCCTGCGCCAAAAGGATCCCAAGGTCACAGCGCGCCGCGACCTGGCCACCTTTATCTATGCCATCGCCGATACCGACCCGTTGCACGTCCACAGCCAGCGCGAGTTTCTGGACTGGCTGCGTAGCGCCGGCTTTAGCGTCAACCCTAACGTGGCACGCTGCGCCACACCCGCCGAGGTCCACGAGTTCTGTGCCCAGGCGCTTGAGCACCGCGGTGACCTGGACTACGACATCGACGGCGTGGTCGTAAAGGTCGACAGCTTTCAGCAGCAGCTTGACCTGGGCTTTACTGCCCGCGCACCGCGCTGGGCCATCGCCTTTAAGTTCCCGCCCGAGGAAAAGCAGACCGTCCTGCGCGAAATTCGCATCCAGGTGGGCCGCACCGGTGTGCTCACGCCAGTCGCAGAGTTCGATCCGGTGACGGTCGCCGGCTCCACCATCGCGCGCGCCACGCTGCACAACATCGACGAGATCCGTCGCAAAAACGTGCGCGAGGGCGACACCATCATCGTGCATAAGGCAGGCGACGTAATCCCCGAGGTCGTGGGCCCGGTGCTCGACAAGCGCCCGGCCGATTCGGTCGACTGGCAGATGCCCGAGGTCTGCCCCGTGTGCGGCAGCCCCGTGGTCCACGAGGACGGCGAGGTCGCCTACCGCTGCGTCTCCATCGACTGCCCCGCGCAGCTCAAGGAGCGCCTGCTTCACTGGGTGAGCCGCGGCTGCATGGACGTCGACGGCCTGGGCGACGAGATCGTCGACAAGATGATCGCCGCCGGGCTGATCCACGACGTCGCAGACTTCTACCAGCTCACGGTTGATGACATCGCCGGACTGGACACGGGGCGCGTGTACGCCAGCTCCAACAGCAAAAAGGGCGTCAAGAAGGGCGACCCCATTCCGGTAGGCCTCAAGACGGCCGAGAAAATCATTGCCGAGCTCAACAAGTCCAAGAGCCAGCCACTCGGTCGCGTGCTGTTTGCCCTGGGCATCCGCCACGTGGGCAAGAGCGTGGGCGAGGTCATCGCCGAGCGATTCCTGTCGATTGACAAGCTCATCTTGGCGAGCGAAGAGGACATCGCCGAGTGCGAGGGCATCGGTCCCAAGATTGCGGCGAGCGTCAAGCAGTTCCTGGCCGTGCCCGAGAACCTTGCCGTGCTGGAGCGCCTGCGTCAGGCGGGTCTGTCGCTCGAGGTCGACTTGGGCGCCGCACACGCGCAAGCCGCAGCCGACGCTGGCGTGGCGGGCGAGCTCGCCGACGCACAGCCGCTCGCGGGCCTGACCTTCGTGCTCACCGGCACGCTCGTAAACCGCACGCGCGACGAGGCGGGCGCGGCGCTCAAGGTGCTTGGTGCCAAGGTTTCGGGCAGTGTTTCAAAGAAGACGAGCTATCTGGTCGCCGGCCCCAAAGCGGGCTCCAAGCTCACCAAGGCCGAGCAGCTGGGCGTACCCGTACTGGACGAGGACGCACTCGAGCAGATCTTGGCTACCGGTGAGGTGCCCCAGGCTTAGCGCATTGATAACCAAATTGAAGAACCGCCCGAAAAGCATGATTGAACTGCCTTCCGGGCGGTTCTTATTTGGACGGGGCAACCGGCACCGTGATTTGCGTCACTTGGGTCGCCGGGTCGTCGCTGACGATATTGTCGATCAGGGCGATCCTGTGAACCAGTGTCGTCCCGGAGCGATAAGAGATTCATACAGGGCAGAGGGACCTCACAATGATGGTTGTCTCCATTGCGGCGGTCTTTATATATATGAACATTAACATTAACGTGTATACTTAGCAGTGAAGATATATGTTGAGAGGAGCAGTTATGGTTACGGTCGCGTTTTCGGAGCTGCGCCAAAACCTTACGCAGGTGGCCGAAAAGGTTGCCAATGAGGGCGAGGAGGTTGTGGTCTTCAAGCGGAGCAAGCCGTTGTTCAAGATCGTGCCGCTCGACTATGAAAGCCCCGTTGCGGTGGAATATGACGCCGTCCAGGAGCGTGGGGGCGCAAAGCCGACGCGCGGCTCGGACAAGCCCAAGCGCGACGTGGGTACGATGTGGCATCCCAAGATCACCTGGAAGGAGATTCGCGAGATGCTTGCGGAGGATGAGGACTACCAGGAGTATCTCGATATCGTAGCCAAAATGCCAAAGGGAACGCCGCTCGATACGATGACGGTTGAAGATGAAAAGCGCGTCGCGAGGGAGCGCTACCTATGAGAGCATTTCTCGATACCAATTTTCTGCTCGATTGCGTGCTTCCGGGCCGGCCGGAGCACGCAGCGGCGCAAACGATCAAGGGGCTCGTCGACGTGGGGCTTATCGAGGGCGTTGTTTCGGCCTGCTCTCTCAAGGACGTGTACTACATTCTCACTAAACAGACAGGCGAGGCACGTGCCCGCGAGGTAGTGCGTGACTGCCTTAAGAGCTACTCGGTAGAGCCTCTTGACCAAGAAGCTTGTTTTACCTCCGCCTATTCCGATGAACCGGACTTTGAGGACGGCTGTATCCGTGCGATGGCCGAGCGTGCCGGCGTGGACTTTATCATCACGCGTGACCGCGCCGCTTTTGTGCGCTCGACCATCAAGACCTTCTCGCCTGCAGAGTTCATCCGTGCGTTTCCGATTCCGGAGGAGTAAAACCGCCATATCGGGGACTGTCCCCGGCGTTTAGCGAGCTTGTTGGGAGGCTCCTGGTCCAGTGACTGTTACAAAAAACGGCTATAGCAAATTTGTTGTACTTCGATCCGAGGACTACGACCTCATGGTTCAGGAACAGGCTAAGGCTCGTCTGATGGCTCGTATAGCTGTGGCCGAGCGGGAGCGTGCTGCTGGCACGGCGCGTGATGCCTTTGAGGCTCTCGATGACCTTGAGGCAAAATATGGCCTATAACGTCAAGATTCTGCCTTCAGCCGAACGTTTTCTAGGCAGTTCTTATCTGGACGGGGCAACCGACACCGTGATCTGCGTCACGTAGGTCGCCGGGTCGTCGCTGATGATGTCGTCGATAAGGGCGATTTCGCGTTGCCCCGCTACGCTACCAACTTGTCAAAAGCTCCGCGGCGGTTGAGCACGGTAAACGCGACAACACAGATGACCGCCGACAAAATCGATCCACACGGCGAAGCGATGCCCATGGGAAACAACGTATCGGAATAGGCATTCGACAGCAGCCACGCACCGGGCACGCGAATGAGCGCCACGGCCAGCACGTTGTGCGCAAAGCCGATGTAGCTCTTGCCGTAAGCAGCGAAAAAGCCGCTAAAGCAAATGTGGATGCCGGCAAAAATCGCGTCGAAAATGTAGCTGTGCATATAGCCGGTACCGGCCGCGACCACTGCGGCGTCCTTGGCAAAAAAGCCGATAAACGCCGGCGCCACCAGCCACATCAGCGCTGTGATCAGGCAGCCGTACACCACCGAGATGGTCATGGCGTCCTTGAGTACCTGACGTGCGCGATCGCCCTTGCCCGCGCCGGCGTTTTGCGCCGTGAGCGCGCTGACGGTGGCGCCCATGGAGCTCGGCACAATGAACAAAAAGCTGATCATCTTTTCGACCAGGCCCACGGCGGCGGCGTCGACCAGGCCGCGATGGTTGGCGATGACGGTGATAAACATAAACGCCACCTGGATGCAGCCGTCCTGCACAGCCACAGGCACGCCGATCTTAAGAATGCTGCCGAGCACCTCGGGCTGGGGGCGCAGGTCGCTACGCTTAACGTGGATGTTCGTGCGACGGCTCTTGAGCCATACGAGCGCGAGGGCAACGCTGGCCGTCTGCGCGGTCACCGTGCCGAGCGCCGCGCCCACGGGGCCGAGCCCCATGTGCCCGATAAACAGATAATCGAGCGCGATATTAATGATGCACGCCACGCCAATTACGTACATGGGCGAGCGCGAATCGCCCAGCCCGCGAAAGATGGCCGAAAGAATGTTGTATGCGGCGATAAACGGAATGCCGACAAAGCAGATACGCAGGTAGGCGGCGGTTCCTTCGACTGCCTCGGCCGGCGTGCCAATGAGTGCCACAATCTGCGGACACAATGCAAGCAGGACAGCGGCCAGCACCACCGAGACGCCCATAAAGAGCGTGATGGTGTTGCCGATGGCGGTCTCGGCGCGGTCGAAGCGGCGCGAACCCACGGCGTGGCCGACGATGACCGTCGTTCCCATGGCTAGACCCACGAGCGTCACGGTAATGATATAGAGCGTCTGCGCACCATTGCCCACGGCGGTGATGCCGGCGGCGCCGCTAAACTGCCCCATCATGTACAGGTCGGCCATGCCGTAGAGCATCTGCAAAAAGTACGAGAGCATATAAGGCAGGGCAAAGACCGCGATGGTCTTAAGGACATTGCCGCGTGTGAGGTCGTGTTCCATGGGCGGGGCTTTCTGGCTGGGTTCGTTTACGTACCAGTGTAGTGAAAACCCTACAACGATTGTAGAGTCAAGGTTTGTGTTGACGCCGAAGCGAAAAAGTCTCGCGCACCATTATTCCGAGTGAATATGGACACACATCACGAGAACTCGCCGCCGGCGCTAACCTTGCAGAAAACGATTTCGGAATACTTGACACCATTATTCGGCGCGCAATAATACGTGCGTTTGCGAACAACGTTTGATGGGGGTTGAACCTGCGTGCGCAATCTCAAAATACTGTTTTCCTATCTAGGGGCATACCGTCGCGATGCCATCCTCGGCGTGTTCTTTGTGTCGGTCGAGACGGTGCTCGAGCTGTTTATCCCGGTCATCATGGCCAACATCATCGATGTGGGCGTGCCTGCGGGTGATATCAACTACATGCTGCTGCAGGGCGCGTACATGTTGGTGTGCGCTGCGCTTTCGCTGGTACTGGGCTTGGGTTATGCCCGTACGTCCGCCCGCGTTGCCTCGGGCCTAGGCGCTAACCTGCGCGAGGCCGAGTACAAAAAGATTCAGACGCTCGCTTTTGGTAACCTGGACAACTACGACGCCAGCTCGCTCGTCACCCGCATGACCACGGACATCACCGTTATCCAAAATGCTGTGGGCAACGGCTTTCGCCCTATGGTGCGCGGCCCGGTGACGCTTATCGTCGGCCTTATCTACGCGCTGATGCTGTCGCGCCCGCTCGCCACCGTCTTTGCGATCATCTTGCCCGTGCTGGCAATCGTGCTGGGCGTCATCACCTATCGCGTGAGCCCGCTCTACCGCCAACTCCAGACCTCGATGGACCACCTCAACGGCGTGGTACAGGAAGACCTCACCGCCGTGCGTGCCGTCAAGGCCTACGTTCGTACCGAGCACGAGGAGGCCAAGTTCGACACCGTCAATACCGAGCTCGCGCGCACTGCGACAAAGACCTTTGGCAGCGCGGTGCTCAACCTGCCGGTGTTTCAGCTGTCGATGTACGTGGCTGCGCTCTCCATCCTGTGGATTGGCGGCCGCATGATTCTCGCCGGCAAGCTGGGCGTGGGCTCGCTCACGGGCTTTATGAGCTACGTGCTGCTGATCATGAATTCGCTCATGATGATTTCCAACGTGTTTTTGCTGCTCACGCGCGCTCTTACGAGTGTGGGCCGTATCGCCGAGGTGCTCGATGAGGAGCCCTTTATCGCCAACCCCGCGGGAGACCTCGCGATTGCGGCACCAGCGGACGGCAGTATCGAGTTTCGCGACGTGTCGTTTAAATACCGCGCGGATGCTGCCGAGGATGTGCTCGAGCATATCGACCTTCGCATCGAGAGCGGCTCGACGGTGGGCATCCTCGGCGGCACGGGCTCGGGCAAGAGCTCACTTGTGCAGCTGATTGCGCGCCTGTACGACGCTACCGAGGGCGCCGTGCTTGTGGGCGGACGTGACGTGCGTGACTACGACCTCGCGACCCTACGCGACGCCGTGGGCATTGTGCTGCAAAAGAACGTGCTGTTTACGGGCACCGTGCGCGAGAACCTGCAGTGGGGTAATCCGCAGGCGTCGGACGATGAGCTCCTCGCGGCTTGCCGCGCGGCGTGCGTGGACGAGTTCCTTGATCGCATCGGCGGACTCGACGGCGAGTTGGGCCAAGGCGGCGCCGGTGTCTCGGGTGGCCAGAAGCAGCGCCTGTGCATCGCACGCACACTGCTCAAGCATCCGCGCGTGCTCATTTTTGATGACTCCACCAGCGCGGTCGATATGGCGACCGACGCTAAGATTCGCGAGCACATCGCTCGGATTCCCAATACGACCGTGCTCATCATCGCCCAGCGCATCGCGAGCGCCATGGATGCCGATCGCATTGTAGTGTTGGATGACGGTCGTGTCCACGGCGTGGGCACGCACGAGGAACTGCTGGCGGGCGACAACATATACCAGGAGATTTACGCCTCGCAGATGGAGTTTGCGGGGAACACGGACGCCAGCGACGGCGGCGACGATGGCTGCGCGAATGATCCGTTTTCCTCCGTCGCATGCGGATCACCCTTGGAAGGGGGTGAGCGCCATGCCTAAGACCGCAGCCCAAGCACGCCCGGCCGACCTCAAGCACACCGTGCGCCGCCTGCTCTCCTACATGGGGCATGCCAAGTTCTCGTTGCTCGCGGTGGGCGTGCTCGCCTCCGTCGCCGCCATCGCGAGCCTCGTCGGCACCTACATGGTGCGCCCCATCGTTAACGGTTTGGCCACGGGCGGGGAGGAACTGCTTACCAAGCAGGTCATCCTGACGGCGATCATCTACGCCGCGGGAGTGCTTTCGGCCCTGGGCTACTCGCAGATTATGGTGCGCGCGGCCCAACGCGTGGTGTCCGATATTCGCCGCGACCTGTTCGCGCACATCCAGACGCTGCCGCTCAGTTATTTTGACAGCACGCGCTCGGGCGACATCATGAGCTTTTTCACCAACGACGTCGACACTGTCTCCGAGGCGCTCAACAACAGCTTTGCCAACGTGATTCAGGCCGCCATTCAGGTTGTGGGCACCACGGCCATGCTCATCATCCTTAACTGGCAGCTCACGATTATCACGCTCGTGTGCGATGCGGCCATTGTGCTGTATGCGCGCTACTCGGGCGCGCGCTCTAAGCGTTTCTTTGCCGCCCAGCAGGCATCGCTTGGCGACCTGGACGGATATATCGAAGAGATGGTCTCGGGCCAAAAGGTCATCAAGGTCTTTAATCACGAGGCAGCGAATGCCGCCGGCTTCACCTGCCGCAACGACGAGCTTTGCCGCACTGGCACCGCCGCCGTGAGCTATGCCAACTCCATGGTGCCCATGACCGTCGTGATTGGCTACGTCAACTATGCCATCGTCGCCGTGGCGGGCGGCATACTCTGCATCAAGGGGCTCGCCGACGTAGGTGCGCTCGCAAGCTACCTGGTCTTCGTGCGCCAGGCGGCCATGCCCATCAACCAGTTTACACAGCTGGGCAACTTCTTGCTCAACGCGTTGGCCGGCGCCGAGCGCCTGTTTGCTGCCATGGATCTTAAGCCCGAGGTTGACGAGGGCTGCGTGGAGCTGGTGCAGACGGGCGATGCCGCGTGGGCGTGGAAGATTCCCGAGGGCCAGGGCGTGGGCGCGTACGGGCACCTGCATGATGTGGCTGCCGTTGATGGGTCGGGCCGCGCGGTGGCTGCCGACGGCACCGAGCTCACGTGCGGCTTGGTCCCGCTTGCCGGCGACGTGCGCTTCCATGCCGTGGACTTTTTCTACGTGCCGGGCACCCGTGTGCTCACGGATCTCAACCTGTTTGCCAAGCCGGGGCAAAAGATCGCGTTTGTGGGCTCGACGGGCGCCGGAAAGACGACCATCACTAACCTCATCAACCGCTTCTACGAGGTCGATGACGGCGAGATCACGTACGACGGCATCGACGTCAAGCACATTGCCAAGGCCAGCCTGCGCGGGTCGCTCGGCATTGTGCTGCAGGACACGCACCTGTTTAGCGGCACCATTGCGCAGAACATCCGCTTTGGCAAGCTCGACGCGACCGACGAGGAGGTGCGCGCCGCTGCCGAGGCAGCCTGCGCCGACTCGTTTATCCGCCGCCTGCCTAGAGGGTACGACACGCCGGTCACGGCCGACGGCGCCAACCTGTCGCAGGGCCAGCGCCAGCTGCTCGCCATTGCACGCGTGGCCGTCGCCGATCCGCCGGTGCTCATCCTGGACGAGGCCACTTCGAGTATCGACACGCGTACCGAAAAGCTCATCGAGCGCGGTATGGACCGCATCATGCGCGGACGCACCACGTTCATGATTGCGCACCGCCTGTCCACCGTCCGCGACGCCGATGCCATCATGGTCCTCGAACACGGCCGCATCATCGAGCGCGGCACGCACGAAGAGCTGCTCGCCCAGCACGGCGAGTACTGGCAGCTGGCGCATGGCTTAAAAGAGTTGGATTAACCCGTTCGAGCACGATGCTTTGGTCCTCCGTGCCCCTCACCTCGCCTCGAACCATCACAACATTCGACGTTTTTTGCCAAAAATGGGAAAAGCATCGAATGTTGTGATGGTTTGTATGTTGAGGATGGGCTTGGGAAGCCGGTTTTGCTCGAAGCGGCCTGTCCTGTCGTACGGGTGTCGGCGTGATTCTCTCGTGGGGTATTATGTTTTCCGAAGAATAAAACGCCGCGTGAGGGGAGGGCCGCGTGGACGGGCACGTGCAACATGACGGCTTCGGCCGCGATATCAACTACCTGCGCATTGCCGTTACCGATAAGTGCAATTTCCGCTGCATTTACTGCATGCCGGCCGATGGCGTGGCGCCCCGTGCACACGACGAGTTACTCAGTGCCGAGGAAATCGCCCGCTTTGTGCGCTTGGTGGCGGGAGAGGGCATTCGCCGCGTACGCCTGACGGGCGGCGAGCCGCTGGTCAGCCGCCGTATCATTCCGCTTATTCGCGACATCCGCGCGATTCCGCAGATCGAGGACATCTCGCTTACCACCAATGGCGCCCTGCTGCCCAAGCTGGCACCGCAGCTCAAAGATGCCGGGCTTAACCGCGTCAACATCTCGCTCGACACACTCGACCCTACGCTGTTTGGAAAGATCACGCGCCTGGGCCGGCTCGAGCAGACCATGGCAGGCATCGACGCGGCGCTGGCTTGGGGCTTTGAGCCCGTTAAGGTCAACTGCGTTGTGGTGCGTCGGCTCAACCAGGATGTGGCAGCCCTTGCGCGGCTGACCGTCGACCGCCCCATCCACCTGCGCTTTATCGAATACATGCCCATTGGCGACGAGCGCACGAGCTCGCATTGCACTGTGGACCCGCATGCGCCCGCGCTCAATCCCGAGCTGTGGGACGCGAGCGATACCGTGCCGAGCGACGAGTTGCGGGCGCGCATCAATGCCGGGGCTGCCGCGGCTGGACTGGGCGAGCTCGAGCCGCTCGACATCAACGACGCTCCTGCCGGCGCGGGCCCTGCGCGCTATTGGCACTTTCCGGGCGCGGCGGGAACGGTCGGCTTCATTAGCGCCATGTCCAACCATTTTTGCGCGAATTGCAACCGTCTGCGCCTGACGGCCGATGGCAACGTGCGTCCGTGCCTGTTCAGCGATGCCGAGTATTCGGTGCGCGACGCCCTGCGCCGTGGTGATGATATGCAGGTACTTTCGATTTGGCGCGATGCCGTAGCCCACAAACCGCAGGAACACGCGATAATTGAGGGCACGCAACGATTTATGTCCCAAATCGGAGGATGATCATATGGCCAAGAGCAGGTACGCCGATGCCACCAAGGCCGCTCGCAGGGCCGCGATGTCTGCCCACAAAGTCACGGCTGCGGCCAGCGATGCCGTTACAGGCGCGCAGCCGACTGCCAGCGCTGTCGCCGAGCCCGCCCGTGATGCCCGTCGCGACGAGCTGACGCACGTGGATGCCAAGGGCGAGGTGCGCATGGTCGACGTGTCCGACAAGGCCGAGACCCATCGCATCGCCATCGCCGAGGGCACCATTCTCATGCATCCCGAGACGCAGGCCATGGTGCTGCAGGATCGCGCCAAAAAGGGTGACGTGCTTGCCTGCGCGCGCGTGGCGGGCATCATGGCCATCAAACGCACGAGCGACATCATCCCCATGTGTCATCCGCTGCTCATTACCAAGAGTAAGTGCGACATTGCGCCTATCGCTCCGGCGGGGACGCCGGCCGATGACGTGCCCGAGGGCTGGGCGCCGGCGCGCGCGGACGGGCAGGTTGGCTTTCATGTACTGGTTACGGCCGGCGTGACGGGCAAGACGGGTATCGAGATGGAGGCCCTGACCGGCGCGAGCGCCGCGTGCTTAACCATCTACGACATGTGCAAGGCAGTCGATCGCGGCATGGAGATTGTCGACGTGCGCCTGTTGCACAAGGAGGGCGGCCGTTCGGGCGTGTGGGATCGTGCAGAGCGTCAGGCCGCTGCCGTTGAGTCCGTGGCCGCTGACGGTGCCGCGCCCGCAAGCGCACCCGTCGCCGTCGCACCCGCAGCTCCGACACCGGCCGTCCCCGCGATCGCGTTTATCGGCTATCAAAACTCGGGCAAGACCACGCTCGTCGAGAAGGTTATCGCCGAGCTCACCCGCCGCGGCCTGCGCGTGGGTTCGCTCAAGCATCATGGACATCACGGTTTTGATATCGATGTGCCCGCTAAGGACACCTGGCGCCATCACCAGGCCGGATCCAAGCACGTTGGCCTCATCTGCGCCACGCGCTGGGCGGAGTACGCCGACACGCGCGAGGAGGACGAGATGCCCGCGCGCGAGCTGCTGTCGCGCTACAACGATGTCGACGTGGTGATCATCGAGGGCTACAAGACCGAGGGCTTCGACAACATCGTGGTCGCACGCTCCGGTGTCGACCGTCTGCGCGGCAAGAGCTCGCTCGACCTGGTCGACGGTCACACGCTGGCCCTTGCCTGCAACGAAGCCCTGGCGCGTCAGGCCTTCGACGCCGGCTTTGCGACCCGAGCCATCAACATCAACGACGCCCGAGCCATCTGCGACCTGATCCAAGATCATCTGGCCTAAAACCTGCCAAATAGGGACAGGTTTATTTTGGCAGGTTTTATCTGGGCAAACGTCATTTCCACCACAGAGGGTCCAGGCACCTTTGTGGTGGTTTTTGCTTTAGTAGATGTGTGGGACATGCCTTACAATCTACCAAGTAGTTCATGACGGGCGAAAAACGGAGAGAAGGGGCTTGATGCGTCCTTAATGTTTCATGCGGATAGATTGATTTGACAGACGGTGGCGAAAGCCCGCCGTCCGCATTCGTATGAAACAAGGAGTCTCCATGCTCGCCTCTCTTTTCTCAAAGCCTCAATCATCGCTGTCCGTGCAGGCCAAGCGCCTGGTGGCGATGCGCTTTCTCATCTACACCGGTTTTCAGACCAGCTACTTTATCGGCGTCATCGGAACGCTCACCTATGCAGACGATGCCTCGGTCGTGGCGACATCGCTGGCCGTCCTGTTTATGAACGTTTTCGTGATCCTGGGGTCCTTTGCGGGCGGCGCGGCGCTCGACGCTTTGGGCCCACGCCGCCATTTCTTGCTGAGCATCGTGGGCACGCTGGCAACCGGCGCGGCGATCCTCGTTTTTGGCAGCGCGACCGGCATCGTCCTGCTCGGCGCGGTGCTCCTGGGCTTCGTGATGGGGTTCGCCCAGCCCATCGCCACATCCTATCCAGCCTATCTCACCGACGATCCTGTCGAGCTCAAAGACATCAACTCCGCCATCGCCATGTTTTCAAACGTGAGTATCATCGTTGGCCCCACGCTGGGCGGCTTTGTCGCGGCGGCTGCGTCGTCGCGCGCGGTGTTCGTACTCATGATGATCTTTACCGCGTTGGCGCTCATTGTCGGTTGGGGCTTTAGGCAAAGTGCAGGTCAGGCCGCCACACACGAAGGCAAACCCGCGATCGGCGACATCACATCGGGCAATGCCAGCCAAAGCCCCGACCCCAACACATCTTCCCGCGCTACCTTCGCGACCAGCATCAAGACGGTCTTTACCAACAGCGTTCTCGCCCTGCTGTTCTTCATCATCTTCCTTTCGAACTTTGGCTATGGCGCCTTCGACCCGCTGGAATCGTTCTTCTACCGCGATGTCCTACACGTCGGTGTCGAATGGATGGGCTGGCTCTCGTCGGCCAGCGGTGTGGGCGCGGTGCTGGGCGCCGTCCTCGCGCTCCGCTTGCCGCCGCACCTGGTCAGCCTCAAAACGCTGCTCATTGCACTCATATCCGTGGGCCTAGGAAGTTTGCTCTATGTGGGAACACCGTACGTGGGTGTAGCCCTCGTCGGCCAGATTGTACTGGGCATAGCTTGGGGCATCGTCAACCCGCTCCACAACACGATCGTGCAAACGACGGCCCCGCTCGAGCAGCTCGGTCGCGTGAACTCGGTCATGGGCTTTGGCAACATGTTCGCCGGCGTGGCCCCGCTGGCGATTGCCCCCTGGCTGGCGGCGACATTTGGTGTGCAGCAGACGCTCATCGGGGCGGGCATGGTCGTGACGGCGGTTCCCGCGGCGTTGCTGCTATTTGGTCGTTGGCACTTGGATCGTGCCGCAAAGCAGTAAAAACCATCACAACATTCGATGAAAATCGCGATTTTGTCGAAAAATGTCGAATGTTGTGATGGTTTGCGCTTCGGGTCAGGCCATCCTGCGGGTCCGGCCGCCACAAAGGTGCCTGGCCCCTTTGTGGTGGTTTTTGCGTTGGCGGGCCGCGCTTACGCCTTGGTATACCATGTACACCATTTCCGACCACATTCAGCACCGCCGCACAACCCAGAAAGGCCCCCATGGACACCACCTTCAGCCACATCAAAGCCGTGTTCTGCGATATCGACGGCACGCTGCTCACGAGCCAGCACACGGTGTCCCCGCGTACCGTGGCGGCAATCCGCGTCCTGCGCGAGCGCGGCGTGCTCTTTGGCCTGTGTACCGGGCGCGACGCCCATGCGACCGAGGCTATGTACGAGCTCTGGGGCATCGAAGGCCTGGTGGACGTGCTCGTGGGCTGCGGTGGTGCCGAGGTCATCGACCACGCGCACGACATCAACGAGCTGAGCTATCCGCTGCCGGGCGAGACCATCGCGCGCATCTGCAAGCACATGGCAGGCCTGCCGGCAACGCCCGTCTGCCCCCGAGACGGCGTGCTCTACGTGCCCGAGAGCAACGCGTGCGTCGAGCACCTGTCGCGCGTCGACGGCGTGCCCTACCAGGTGGTCGATTTTGCCGAGTTTTTGCGTGAGCCGCAGCCCAAGGTGATGTTTACCATGGCACCCGAGGTAATGCCGCAGGTCATCGAGCGGGCGTCGACGTTTGCCGACGACACCGTTAAGGCGGCGGCTCTGCAAACCACGCAGCGGCTCTACGAGTTCATGGATCCGCGCGTGTCCAAGACGCGCGGCCTTGTGCGCGTGGCGGAGCTCAACGACATGGAGCTCCAGAACATCTGCGTGTTTGGCGATGCCGACAACGACACCCGCATGGTGGCTGACGCCGGCGTGGGCGTAGCCATGGCAAATGGCAGCGACGCCACCCGTGCCGCCGCCGACTTTGTAACCGCGAGCAACGACAAAGACGGCATCGCGGTCTTTATCGAGGAACATCTGCTGTAGCGCTGGGGCAGAATCACCACAAAGGGGACAGGCGCCTTTGTGGCGGCCTCAGGCGATTTGGGCGAATTGATGCCTAAAATCTGCGCGAAAATTCAAATTTAGTTGTCTGAACATCATGCTTCTAGCCACCGATGGGTTAAAGATATTCTCATGAGTTTGGTAGGATATTCCTTCCGGTTGATGACCTACTGCTCACGGTCGATTTTCGACCGTGAGCAGGATGTTTCAAGACTTTAGTCCGCTGGCCGCGCAGCGGCCAGCTTTAAACCACCCGCTACG
>CAJLVJ010000031.1 GCA_905210085.1 uncultured Collinsella sp.
CGAGGAACTGCTGGAAAACCTGATCCGCATCATCAAGGGACCGGACTTCCCCACCGGCGCCACCATCCTCGGCCACAAGGGCATCGAACAGGCCTACCGCACCGGCCGTGGCAAGCTGCAGGTTGTTCATCATGACGCCCTGGCGGAGCATGGCTACAGCCTGAGACGCCTTTGCGCCGAACGACAGGATCCCGCCGGCTGCCTCAATGGCGGCGGCAACAAGCTCGCGCGCATGGGCCTCGGCGGCAGCGGACAGGGCAACGTCGCGCTCGACCTTAACGATCGAGCGATTGAGCGAAAGCTCGCGCAGGGCACGCGTCATGATGTCGCGATCGAGCTGCAACTGCTCGCCCACCTCGGGCAATATCGGTGCATCGAGGCCGGCTTCGTCCAGCAAGGCAACGATACGTTCGCAGGCCTCGCGCACCACGCGTGCCGCCGCGGCGGCCGAATGCGGATCGAATACCTCGGCGCCCTCAGCGGCGCACACGCCGCGCGAGCAGCCCTCGGCAATCAGAGCCGCGGCAACGCCTTCATCAGCGGCAGGCCACGCAGCATGGGCAACGGCGCCGGGCGTAAAGCCCGTCTCCTTGGGAGACGCCGCATGCATGGCTGACAGGGTCGTCGCCAGTGCATCCATCGCGGCGTCGAGCGCGGAAGAATCTGCATACAGCGAGCCATCCGAGCCGGCAAGCTCGCACACAGCACCTCGCGCCACCAACTCGTTCAGCGTGGCATCGACTCCACCGGAAACAAGATCCAGCGCCGCGGCAACGTCGGCAGCCACGACCGGCAACGTCTGCAGCGCCAGCCACGCCTCAACACCAGCGGCGGTATCGCCGGACTCGATCGCCACATACAGCGCACGCTCTCCTTCAGCAAGCTCGCGCGAGCGACGGCAGCGCGAAAGCAGCACACGCCCGCCGCCAATAAGCATCACGGGCGAATAGGACAGCACCACAGCATGGTCCCCGGCACGCAGCGGCAGCGAGTTTTCCAAGCGCACCTGAACAATACGGGTCTCGCCCACCGCCATGGGGGCCTCGCCCTCCATGAACATGATACGACCGACAACCTCGGCTGTACCCGCCATCACGTGCACACGCGCACCCGACTCGAGCACACGCGGCTTGGCTCCCTCGCGACCCAAGTAAGTGAACGTCATCATAAAGCGCAACGTCTGACCAAAGCGGTCCGCCACGCCCAGCATCTCGCCACGGTCAAGCGCCGCGACACCGTCACCAACCAGGTTGAGCGCCACGCGTTGCCCAGGCAGCGCGCGCGGCGTATCGCCATGCACCTGAATCCCGCGGACACGGCAGACCGTACGCGACGGCAAAGCCATCAGCTCGTCGCCCACCGCAACCGGCGCATCGTGCAACGTTCCCGTCACCACGGTACCGGCGCCCTTGATCGTAAAGCAGCGGTCAATCGGCAGGCGCGGCGCGGCATCACTCCGCTCGACACGGTCGCGGCAGGCATCCCAGCAGGCACTTACCTGCTCGTCGAGCACCGCAAGCAGCCCGTCGATCCCCTCGCCCGTCTTAGACGACACGGGCACAATCGGCGCGCCTGCAAACACGGTACCCGACAAAAAGTCATCGACATCGAGCTCGGCAAGCTCGGTCATCTCGGCATCGGCCAGGTCGCACATGGTCAGCGCGACCACCATATACGTTACACCCAGCAACTCCAGCACATGCACGTGCTCGCGCGTCTGCGGCATCACGCCCTCCACGGCAGAGACCACCAGCACGGCAACGTCGATGCCCGTGGCGCCCTGCACCATGGCCCGCAAGTAATGCGCGTGGCCCGGCACGTCGACCAGGCCAACGATCTTGCCACTCGGCAACGCCAGCTCGCCAAAGCCCAGCTCCACGGTCATACCGCGACGGCGCTCAACCTCCAGACGGTCGGGATTCTTGCCGGTCAGCGCCTCGATCAGCGCCGACTTACCGTGGTCGACGTGGCCCGCCGTGCCAACGATAACGGGACACTCCACCAGCGCTTGAACCTCACTCATCGAGCAATCGCCTTCTCAACGCACGCGACGAGCGTCGATGCCGCCGTCTCGATATCGCGGTCGCCCACGAGCGTGCGCACATCAAACAGAATGCGGTCGTGCGAGGTGCGCGTGACGACCGGCGTGTCGAAATCTTGGACGAGCGAGCGCTTGAGCGCGTCGACGGACAGGCGCTCGTCAACAAGACGCACGGCAACGCACATCGTGGGCAGCTCCACGGTAGGCAGCGAGCCGCCACCGGGGGTCGACGATTCCTCGACGATCTCCACATGAACAGCGCACGGGCAACCAACCTTATCGAGGCCGGCGACCATACGATCGCGCAGCTTGCGGGCACGTCGTTCCAAATGGGCCTGTGGCATCGTAAGCATGCTGAGCACCGGAATATCACGATGAGCCACGTCGGCACCGTCCATGTAGATGCGCAGTGTAGCCTCGAGCGCCGCCAGTGCGAGCTTGCCCGGGCGCAGGGCACGCATAAGCGGATGCGACCCGCAGGCCTGGACCAGGTCGCGACGGCCCATGATAATGCCCGCCTGCGCGGCACCCAGCAGCTTATCACCCGAGCACGACACGATATCGAGCCCTGCCGAAACCGAAGCCGGCGTGGTTTCTTCGCCGCCGCGCACCAAGATGTCGTCGGGCAACAGCGCGCCCGAGCCCTGGTCCTCGTAGAACAGCAGGCCATGCTTGTGGGCCAGGGCGGCAAGCTCCCGAGAGCCCACCTCTTCGTGAAAACCCTCGATGCGATAGTTGGAAGGATGGACCTTAAGGATCATCGCCGTATCGGGCGTGATGGCTTGCTCATAATCTGCCAGGTGCGTGCGGTTGGTGGCCCCGACCTCAACGAGCTTGGCACCCGAGGCCTCCATAACATCGGGGATACGGAAGCTGCCGCCGATCTCGACAAGCTCGCCGCGGCTGACGATGACTTCCTTGTCCGCGGCATGGGTTGCCAACACCAGTAGCACGGCCGCCGCGTTGTTGTTGACGACCAGCGCGTCCTCGGCACCGGTAAGCGAGCGGATGAGCTGCGCGGCATGTTCCTTGCGCGACCCGCGCGAACAGGTGTCCACGCTGTACTCAAGCGTGCTGTAGCCGCGCGCAACCTCGGCCACGGCCTTGGCAGCCGACTCCGCGAGCGGGGCGCGACCCAGGTTGGTATGGATAACCACACCCGTGGCGTTGACGGCGGGACGCAAGCTCGGCAGCGCGGAGCGATGCGCGCGCCACTCGATGGCCGAGGCCAGCTCGCGCTTAGAGCGCGGGGTGGCGCCGGCGCGAATGGCGGCGCGCTCCTCGTCGAGCACGGCCGTGACGGCGGCATGCACCACCGCGTCGCAGGTCTCCCCTGTCGCCTTCACCACCGGCCACTCGGCGAGCAGCTCGTTGACGGAAGGAATGGCGCGCAGGCGGACGCGCACCTCATCGGACATGTTCTGGCTATCGCTCATGTGCGGCCTTTCAAAAGAAACGTGGATCAGTCGAATACATCAGCTGAGTCAATTACTCGTCATTATCCCCGCGCGCGACAATCTTTTCCACGCGAACGGCGTTTTCCTGGGTGAGCGCGGCGCCCGTCAACGGGTCCCAACGCAACGGCGTATGGTCGAGCGGGCCCACGCCCAAGGCTTGAGCGCCACCGGCATCGGCGCCAAACGAACGCCCGCCGGGAGCGGCCGAGGTGAAGATGCACGCCGGATGCAGATGCGGCGTCGTCTCCACACGCACGCGGTCGCGGCCCATATCGCTCACGAGTTCCACGACCTCGCCGTCGGCGATGCCCATGTGCGCAGCAGCATCGGCATTCATCTGCACGGCATCCAGGTCCGACCCAGCCTCGGCGGCACCTTGGGCCGCAAGCCTTCGCGAGGTATGCGACTCAAAGGGACGGTTGCCGCTAATGAGGCGAAACATCCCCGGGCTAGGCTCCACCATGGGAGCGATCCAGTTGGATACACGACCCAGGCCGGCTCGTTCCCATACGTCGCTTGCCAGTGCAATTTTGCCGCCATCCAAGGGAATCACCGGCTCACCCGTACGCGACGGCAACGCAACACCCGTATCGGCCCAGCCGCGCTCCTTGAGCTCGTCCAGACCGATCCCAAAAGGCGCCACCTGGGCAGCCGCCAGATCGTCAGGCGTAAACTGGAAGTACTCGCCCACGCCACACGCCTGCGCCAGACCGGCAAAAATCTCCCGGCCGGGACGCGTGTCGTCATGCTGCACGGGCAGCACAGCGTTGCGGTAGAACACGCGCGCATCGTTAGCGCCCACGACCGTGCCTACACCGCGGTCGGCCTCCAGATACGTCACGTCGGGCAGCACGAAGTCGGAAGCGCGCGCCGTCTCGGACCAGCGAATGTCAATCGTCACGAGCAAGTCGAGCTGCTGCAAAATACCCAACCAAGCCTGTGCATTGCCATAGCCCGCACCAGGGTTACTGGCATAGACGATGAGCCCACGCAAATCGCCAGCAAGAATCGACTGACCGATGGTCGTGCACAGGCCGCGCACCGGATCGACCAGTGGATAGCGTTCGGACCCCAACTTGGGCTCACGCGGCATCGACGGCGTCGCGAAACGCGTAGGGTCCAAATCGCCCAACACAAGCGGCGTGGGCGGGTTGAGGGCACCGCCCTCATGCCCGATGCAGCCCAGCAGCACATCGACCAAGCAGATAGCGCGCGCGGTCTGGGTGCTATTGGCATACGCGATGCCGATGCCACCATGAAAGCCTGCATCCACCACAGCGGCAGGCGCGGCGGCAGCTAGCTCACGCGCCGTGGCGACAATCTCTGCGGCCGGCACGTCGCACATCGATTCGGCCCACTCGGGCGTCCAAGCACTGGCCGCCTGCGCCAGCTCGTCAAAGCCTGTGGCGTAGCGGTCCACGAACTCGTGATCGTACAGGTCCTCGGCTACCAGCACATGTGCGATACCCAGCAGCAACGCCAGATCGCATCCAGGACGTACGCGCAGCCAGCGGTCGGCAAGCGCAGCCGAGCCACTGCGCCGGGGGTCAACCACGATAATCTTAGCCCCACGTCGACGGGCATCGTTGAGCGCATCAACGGCCCCCATCGTCGACGAATCGACAATGGAGCGCCCCAGATACATGATGCAATCGGTGTGCGCAAGGTCGGAGGCGGGGCTGTAGCCCAGACTGTGCTCCCAGCCGGTAAGTCTGCTTACCTCGCAGGCACCGTCGGCACCGTATACGTTGGGCGAGCCCAGCGCATGCATAAAACGATACGCCCAGTAACGGTCGAACGAGGGCACGCCGAGCGTCATGCCCAGCGCGCGCGGACCATGCCCGTCAACAATCCCCAAAAGGCACTCGGCAATCTGAGCAAACGCCTCGTCCCACGAAATCACATCGAACCCCGAGCCATCAGCTCGTCGGCGCATGGGGTGCATGATGCGGTCGTGCTCGTCAAACGGCATTGCCAGGCGATGCCGCCCGCGGGCACACAAGGCACGCGCCGCGCACGGATGCCCCGGCACCGGCAGCTCAGCCACCACGCGACCATCCTCAACGCATGCCGCAAAGGCGCAATCGGCATAGCATCCCCCGCATGTGGTCACCACGGCGCGACCGTCACGCTTCACAGCAGATGCCATCTCGATTACCCCTTTCATCAGCCAAACACAACAGGCCAAAAGCCCGGCAACGAGCCCCAGACCCAAAAAGCCTCCCGCGCGGCAACGCCCCGCGGGAGGCCCAACGTCAAACAGACGGTACCTTACGCCTCGGACTTCTTGGCGTAGATAAACCAGTAGCCGAGCGCGATCAGAACAGCGCCACCCACAATGTTGCCCAGCGTGGCGGCGGACAGGTTAAACGCAATGCCCGCGGCGTTGAGCGCATCGGCGCCGGCGACCTTGGCACCATAGCCGCATGCATGCATCACGGCGCCCATGGGCAAAAAGTACATGTTGGCAACGCAGTGCTCAAAACCGCAGGCCACAAAGGCGGCGATGGGCAGCAGAATGCCCACAACCTTATCGACCACGGTCTTACCGGCGGTACCGATCCACACGGCCAGGCACACAAAGATGTTGCACAGGATGCCGCGGAAGAAGATCGTCACCCAGTCGATCGTCACCTTGCCGGCGGCGACGCTCACCATGGAGTTGGCGACCGCCTCGCCGTTGAGCTTATAGATGCCGGCCATGTACACCAAAAAGACGATGAACAGGGCGCCGACAAAATTGCCGACCCACACGACGACCCAGGCCTTAAGCATCTGAACCAGGGTGATCTTTTTGCTCTTGAGTGCGCAGACCATAAGCGAATTGCCGGTAAACAGCTCGGCGCCGCACACCAGCACGAGCACCAGGCCCAGGCAAAAGCACAGACCGCCCACGACGCGCTGAGCGCCCCAGCCCAGCGTGCTGTCGCTCAAGAACACGGTAAAGAACAGGCCGCCGAAGGCGATAAACGCGCCGGCGAACATTGCCAACAGAAAGGCCTTAGCGACCGGCAGGTTAGCCTTGGTCACGCCGGCGGTCTCGGTCTTGGCCTCGATCGCGGCGGGCGCCAGGCAATCGGGAGAGGGGTACTCCACCTTGGAATCTGCCATGTCAATCACTTCTTTCCTAATCAGCAGGGACAAGCGCTCCTATTGCTCTTGTCCCAAGCGGACAAAGTGGGAAAAGTCGTTGGCGGCCACGGCGTCGTACACGGCGTCGACGGCGTCAAAGACTTCCGGGGACATGGGGTTGTAAAACTCCGTATCGCCCGGCTGAATCCCTATGAAGACGATATCTTCGCACGATTGCTCGATTTCCTCGATCAGAATCGACAAAGGGAGCGAATGCGTGGTGAACATCGACTTGCGGGCCACATCGCGCTTATCGAGCAGGCGGATAGACCCGACGGGCAGCGCCATGTCGGCGGCATCGACCAAGACCAGGCGAGGCGGACGCTCGCGCTTGACCTCGATGATGTCATCCTCGGGCGTCTGACCGCCGTCGATGGTGTACCAACCGGCAATGGGCGCGTCCTCCATCTTTTTAGAGAGAACGGGGCCGGCGGCATCGTCGGCACGCAGCACGCTTCCCGCCGTGAGCACGATACCCGCAAACGGGGCGCCGTTCACACGTCCATCCACAACGCGACCCATTACTGCAACCTTCCCGTCAGGTACACGCCCGACACATCGCGCACGCGCTCAACCAGATCGCGGAACTTCATCAGAAACGCGACCTGCTGGGCATGCAGGCCAAAGTCGTCGTCGAACACCGAGATGCCGGCCTTGGCCGAGCCGCGAAAACCGCGCTCGTCGAGCAGCGTGTCGCAGGCCTCGAGCAGCGACGGCACCGCCGCCTTGTCAAGCTGGCACTCGCCAAAGGAGCGGATGGCCTCGAACTTGGTCTTGGCCTCCCCCTCCGGCAGCGCATCGACGAGCGAATAGAAGACATCCACCGGCACCGACAGGCGCGGCTCAAAGCAATCGAGCACGCCGGTGTGGTGGCCCACGGCGAGCGTGTAGTACAGCACGTCGCAGGCCTCCTGGGGAACGTCTTCCTCGGTCTCCACAAACTTACGCGTGAGCTCATAGAAGACCACCTGGTCGGGCGCATGGCCCAGGCAGGGGTCGGCGACGCCCTCGGCGGCCTCGTCGCTTGCGCGCAAGGCATCGCCAAAGGAGCCGCCGAGCATACCGGGGCCCGCAAAGTAACCAGAGCGGTCCGTGAGCTCCATCTAGTGACCTCCGGCCAGCACCAGATCCTGCAGCGCCGAGTAGACCTCAACGCGGCGCGGATCGTCCTGCTTGTCGATGAGCAGCGCCATGGCACCTCGGATATCACCCTTGGGCGCGCCCTCGAGCGTATCCATAAACTCGTTGGCCAGGTCGCGGCCGTAACGGTAGCCGCTCATGGCGCGAGCCTCGCGCTCGATGGCAACGCGCAGCTTGTACGGCACGCCGGGGTGCAGAATATCGGCCTGCTCGCCGGCGGCCTCCACCGTGGTCTCGGCATGGAGCTTTTGGTCCAGCAGGCCAAGTGCCATGGCAAAGCCGTAGACGGTCTGCGCGGGACTGGGCGGGCAGCCGGGGATGTAGACATCGACCGGCAGAATCTTATCCGTGCCGCCCCAGACGCAGTAGTTGTCGTAGAAGATGCCGCCGGTGCAGCCGCACGCGCCATAGGACACCACGATCTTGGGATCGGGTGCGGCCTCAAACGCGCGCAGGGCCGGCATGCACATGGCACGCGTCACGGCGCCGGTGTACAGCAGCACGTCGGCGTGACGGGGCGAGGGCACGACCTTGATGCCAAAGCGCTCGACGTCAAAGACGGGCGTGATGGAACCGAAGATCTCGATCTCGCAGCCGTTGCAGCCGCCGCAGTCAACGCGGTAGACGTACACCGAGCGCTTGATCTTCTTAAGAAGGGTCGCCTTGGCCTTCTCGATGCTCTCGTCGAGCTCGATCTTGGTCGGGCGGTACTGAAGCCGCTCGGGCAAAAGCGTGGGTTCGGCCATGGTTACTCCTCCTTCGTTTCAAAATCCATGATGATGCCCTCGACCGGCGCCGGACCGGCGGGAATCTCGGGCGCATCGGGGTTAAGCTCGCGGTCGATATACTCCGGGTTCACGCCGTGGCCGCCCAGATACTCCATGCCGGGGCCCTGGGGCTCGCCGGACGCAAGCGTCTCGTTGGCAGCCATGCCGGCAGCGTTGCCGGTCTTTACGGCCGAGGCGGCGCGCAGGGCGTCGAGCTCGCGCTTGCACTCCTGGCACATACCGACGGTACGGGCGGCCTGCTCGGCCTCCATGCCGCCGGCCTTTTGCAGCAGGCGCTTAGCGTAGTCAATCTCCTTGTGCGGGGCGAACGGCTTGCCGCAGCGCGAGCAGTGCTCGAGCGTGTAGACGCTCTTGCTGGTGAGGTCGTCCTTGCTCATGACGGCCAGCTCAAACTCCTCGGTGAGCTTGATGGCCTCCATGGGGCAGGCCTCCTCGCAACGGCCGCAAAAGATGCAGCGGCCGTAGTCGATCGACCAGGTAATGGTATCGGCCGCAAGGTCGGTGTCCATGCGAATGGCATCGGCCGGGCATGCCACGCCACAGGCACCGCAGGCGATGCAAAGCTCGGCGTTGTGCTCGGGCTTGCCGCGCATGTCCTTGTTGGTGGGAAACGGCGCAAACGGGTACTTGACCGTCGCGTCGCCGGCCTTGGCGTTAACCTTCCAAAGCTTCAGCATATTAGAGCGCCTCCTCATCGAGCGGAGCGGCCATGGTGCCCTCGCCCGCAAGCGGCGACTTGTCGCGCCAGACGTTCTCGAACTGTTCCTTGTCGAGCACGTGGTCGCGCTTGGCAGCGACATCGGTCACCGTCACGCGGTCGGTGCAGGAGTAGCACGGGTCGAGCGATCCGACGATCAGCGCCGCGTCGCCCACGGTGTTGCCGCGGAACATGTAGCGCAGGACCGGCCAGTTGCTGTACGTGGCGGCCTTGGCGCGCCAGCGGTAGCACTTCTGGTTGTTGCCGAGCATGGCCCAGTGCACGTCCTCGCCGCGCGGCGCCTCGGTGGCGCCGATGGCGTACTTGTGCGGGGTGTACTCCCAATCCGTGGTGAGGATGGGGCCCGACGGGCAGTTCTCGAGCATGGTCTCGATCATGTCGATCGAATCGTAGACCTCCTGGATGCGAACGGCGGTACGACCGAAGGCATCGCAGGTGTCGGCCGTGGCGGCGTGCATCTTTTGGACGTCCGGATCGGCGTAGCCGTCGAAGGGATGGTCAAAGCGCACGTCGCGGGCATAGCCCGAGCCACGCATGAGCGGGCCGACCGGCGAGAAGTCACGTGCGATCTTGCGGTCCAAGATGCCGATACCGCTCGTACGCTCAATAAAGTTGGGCGTGGAGAGCAAGACGTCGACGAGTTCTTGAACCTCGGAGCGCAACTGGTGGATGGTCGTGAGCGTGGAGAGCTTCTGCTCGGCCAAAATGTCGCGACGCACGCCGCCGATCACGTTGAGGCCGTAGGTCTTGCGGTGACCGGAGAGCTTCTCGGCCAGGTCCATGGACTTCTCGCGGACGCGGAAGAACTGCTGGAAGCCGGAGTCGAAGCCCGTGTAGTGCGACGCCAAGCCAATGTTGAGCAGATGCGAGTGCAGGCGCTCGACCTCGAGCATGATGGCGCGGATGTACTGGGCGCGCGGCGGGATATGGATGCCCTGAGCGCGCTCGACGGCCTCGGCGTAGGCCACCGAGTGGGCGCAGCCGCAGATGCCGCAGATGCGGTCGGCGAGGAACGTCACGGCGTCATAGTTCAGGCGCGTCTCGGCGACCTTCTCCATACCGCGGTGCACGTAGAACAGACGGTAGTCGGCGTCCACGATCGTCTCGCCCTCGACGAACAGGCGGAAGTGGCCGGGCTCGTCGGAGGTAATGTGCAGCGGGCCCATGGGGACGAGCGTCGTCTCCTTGCCCTTGGTATCAGCCAAGAACTCGTAGTTTTCCATGTCGCTCGCGGGAGCGGGACGGAAACGGTAGTCCATGGAGTCCTTGCGCAGCGGGTACAGGCCGCTGGGCCAGTCATCGGGCAGCACCAGGCGGCGACGATCGGGCAGACCCTCGGGGATCAGGCCGAACATGTCGCGCAGCTCGCGCTCGCCCCACACGCAGGCGGGGACGAACGGCGTCACGGACGGGAACGTCATCTTGGCGGGATCGACCTCGGTACGCACGGTCACCCAGCCGGGGTCCTCCCCCTCCATGGAGATGACGTAGTACACAGCGTAACGGCCGCACAGACTGCGCTCATCGTTGCCGATGATCACGGGAATCCAGCCGTAGCGCTCGTAATACAGGTAGTGAACGGCCTCGGGCAGCTTGTCCTGCTTGACGGTAATCGTCAGCTGGTCCTCGCACTGCCACTCGACCTTCTCGATGCAGCCCGGAACGGCGCGGCGCAGGGCCTCGACATGGCTCTCGCAGCGACGGGCATACACCTTGTTCTCAGTTTCAATCATTCGTTACTCCACCTCGCTCTGAGCGGTCTCGGTACCGAACACAGCGCGGTACATCGGCGTCGCGTGAAGTTCCTCGGTGCTCTGCTCGAGCACGATGCCGGTCGCGGTCTCCACACCGTGCACGAGAGGCAGCGGGGTGGCGATGCCAAACCACAAGATCATGACACCCAGGATGATTTCGGGGATAAGCATGAGCGCCGGGGCCTCATGCTTGCCCATGCCCTGGGGCGCATGGCCGAATACCGACTTGAGTGCGATGCGGGTGAGCGCGGAGATGGCCACGGTAAGACCGAGGGCGACCACGACGACCAGCCACATGGGACCGGCGGTAACACCGGCGACAAAAGTCAGGAACTCGGAGATAAACATGCCAAAGGGCGGGAAGGCGCCAAGACCGAGCAGTGCCAGGATGGCGAGCGCGGCGGTTGCGGGGGCAACCTCGACGACGCCCTGGATCTTGGCCAGGCTACGCGTGCCAAAGGCATGCTGGATGTTGCCGGACACGCAGAAGGCAAGCGTCTTGGTAAAGCCGTGGAACACGCAGTGCAGCAGGGCCGCGGCGATACCCAGCGGGCCGCCGATACCCAGGCACAGGGCGATAACGCCCACGTTCTCCACAGACGAATACGCAAAGCGGCGCTTGAGGTCGTCCTGGCGAAACATCGAAAGTGCCGCCACCAAAATGGACAGCGTGCCGACGATCAACAGCAAAAGCTGCGGATACTCGGCGCCCACGGCCTGGATAGTAAAGCCGTAGAAGCGCATGATCACAAGCATGGCGCACTTAAGCAGCACGCCCGAGAGCAGGGCCGAGACAGGGCTCGGGGCCTGGGAGTGGGCATCGGGCAGCCAAGTGTGCATGGGGAACAGGCCGGCCTTGGTGCCAAAGCCGATAACGATAAACGCAAAGGCGAGGCGCATGAGCGTCGGGTCGAACTGGTCGGCATACGGCAGCACGCACGACAGGAATGCGGCCTCGTGGGCGTTGGGAATCACGTCGGCGGCGTTGGCGTAGATCAGCAGCGTACCGAACAGGCCGAAGGCCACGCCGGCGGTGCAGACCATCGCGTACTTCCAAGAAGCCTCGAGGGCCGTCTTGTTCTTGTAGATACCCACCAGGAACACGGTGGAAAGCGTGGTTGCTTCCACGGCGGCCCACGTGAGGATCATGTTGTTGGACAGGCACGCGAGCAGCATGGTAAACACGAACAGACTAAACAGTGCAAAATACTGCTTGGCGCGCTCGGCGGGCATGGAGCCCTCCTCGATATCGGCCTTTACATAGGGCAGCGAGAACAGCCCCGTAAGAAAACCGATAAAGCCGATGAGCAGCACAAAGATGGCGCCCAGCGAATCGAGGTGGAACCACAGGCCAAGAGCGCTCGCGGTTTCGCCGCTCATAAGGACGTCACCGGCCGTCATAATCGACAGCACCAGGACGGCTGCGACGGAGACCAGGTTGAGACCGGCAAACACGTTATAGGACGTGTTCTTGGGCAAAAACGCCATGACCAGCGAGAACACCAAAGGAGTCGCGAGCAGGGCGAGAATCAACGTTTCCATGGACTACCCCCTCAGCTCGGACAGGTCGCGCGCATCGAGCGAGTGGGAGTCGTCCCAAATGCGACGCACGACGATGGACATGATGATGACGGCAAAGATGGCGTCGGTGGCGATACCGATCTCGATGATCTCGGGAGCGGTGGGGGCCAAAAGCGCGAGCGTCACATGGCTGCCGTTTTCCATAAGGCAGTATCCAAAGATCTGCTTCATGATGTTGCGCTGCGAAATGATGCAGGTGAGGCCCACAAAGAAGTGAGCGAAGCTAATAGCGAGCGCAGGCGTTGCGACCTCGGCCGTGGGCAGGCTGATCTGCGTCACGACGGCAAAGCAAATCGCGACCTCGACGGCGATGATGCAAATGGCCCACGCGGGCTTAAGGCCGGCCTTGAGCGATGCGTCGCTCGGCTCACCCATCTTCTTGTATGCGCGGTTGAGGATATAAGGGACCAGGACGACCTTAGTGATAAAGGCAGATCCAGCCCACATAAGCAGCTCCTGCGCACCGGTGGTGACACCGAGCGTGGCGAGAAGCCCCACGAGCACCAGCGACTGCACCGCATACCAGTGGATGGAATGTTTGATGTTCTTGGAGACAACCACCATGGTGGACGTGACGATCAGAAGGCCGCCAAGGATGTTGACGATCGAATAACCCATGTCGTTCTACCTCCTAACCGATCCAGCTGGCCGAAAGCGGGCCGCTGACGATGACCATGATGATGAGCACGATGAACACGAACGCCATCGCGCGGGGAAGCGGGGCTCCCGCAGCGACCTCTTCGCTCGGCTCGCCGGGCAGGCAATAGCCCATCCACTTGAGGAACCAGGCGAAGGTGGCGACGGTCTCGGCGACCATGATGCACACGAGCACCAGGATCGCGACGTTGCCGGCACCCACAGAGAAGCCGCCGGCGATGATCTGGAACTTCGAGAAGAACGTGTTCATGGGCGGCACGCCGGCAATGGCGAGCGCCGCGACACCGAAGCCCACGCCCGAGATCGGGTACTTCTTTACGATGCCGCGAAGCTTGGGCAGCATACGCGTGCCGAGCGTAAAGGAGAACGAACCGGCGATCAGGAAGAACAGCGTCTTGGCGAAAGCGTGGTTAAAGATGTGGCACACGGCGCCATCAAAGGCCAGCTGGCTGCCAAAGACCGAAAGGCCCAGACCAAAGAACACATAGGAGAGCTGGGCGATCGTGGAGAAGGCCAGCAGGCGCTTCATGTCCTTTTGCGGCAGGTACATAAGGAAACCAAAGAGCATGGTGACCATGGCGTCGATAATGGCGACCCAGCCCACGATCTCGGGAATCTCGCCGGCAGAGACGAGTGCGCGCGCGAACACGCACACGCCGACCTTGACCATCGAGGCGCCATGCAGGTAGGCCGAAACAGGCGTCGGGGCCTCCATGGCCGAAGGCAGCCACATGTACATGGGGACCTGCGCAGACTTGGCCCAAGCGGCAAAGAGCACCAGCAGAAGGACGATAGCCTTGAGCTTGGCGTCGAGGCCGGCAATCGCGGTAATGGCGAAGGTACCGGTATGGGCAAACACGATGGCGGCACCCAGATACAGGCCGAGCGCACCGATATGCGTAATGATCAGAGCCTTCATGCCGGCCTTCTTGGCCGTAGGCGTCATGTAGTAGCTAATGAGGCCCCAAGAGCACGCACCCGTGATCTCAAAGAACACGAGCTGGCCCAAAAGGGTCGAGCTGTACACGAGACCGGCCATGGCGCCGATGAAGGTCGCGAGGTACGCGTAGAAGCGACGACGCGGTGCGTCGGGATGCTCACGGTTATTCTCGCTCATATAGGGAATCGAATAGATCACGACAAGCAGGCCGATACCCACAAAGGCGGGCGCGAGCAGCGTGCTCATGCGATCGAAGGTGAATCCCATGACGAGGGTCTGCCCAAACGAGATCAGGGGGACCTGCGTGTCGGGCATGCCGGCGCCAGCGAAATTCGCGGCGAGGGCGATGGTGCAGACCGTCGAGACGGCGGCACCCAAAACGCTGAACCACTTGGCGTACGGACGGGGGAACAGGGCGACGAGCACCGAGGCCACCATCGGGGCCGCGATAGCGACCAAGCCGAGAAGGGACAGACTGACTGCAAATGACATTGTTTCTCCCTTCTCCTACACGCCGACGACCACGAAGACAAACGCCAGAACGGCGATGCCCACGACGGCCCAGGTCTGATTGCCAAGCACCTTAAAACGCGAGCGCGAGCAGGAGTTCTCGATCACGCCGCATACGACAAAATCGATCAGGCACTTCACCAGGAAGATGACTGCACCCAGAACAGCGGCGGCGCCCACGGTCGCGGGCTCGCCCCAGGGGACGAAGATCGCGCAGAACCAGGCGACGACCAGGACCTGCTTCATGGACATGGCGAGCTTGGCCATCGCAAGCGACGGGCCGGAAAGCTCGGCGAGCGGGCCCTCCTGAAGCTCCTGCTCGGCCTCGGCCTGATCAAACGGCAGCTTGCCGAGTTCCATGTAGCAGGCAATCGCAAAGGCGATGCCGGCGAGGATTACGGCGACCGGCGCGTCGATGGCGCCCGTCATGATGTGCTGACCCATGGTGGCGATGTCGGTGGAACCGCACACCAGGGCGGCGGCAAACAGCGCCAGCAGCATGGACGGCTCGATGAGCACGCTCATGAGCAGCTCGCGGACGCCGCCGATACCGGCGTAGGCGTTGGACGAATCCACGCCGCAGAGGGCGAAGAAGAAGCGGGCGAGCGCCAGGCTGTACATGATGGTGATGGCGTCACCAAAGACCGGGATGGGGCTTTGCGCCGTAAAGAGCGGCAGGCCCATCGCGAGCATAAAGGCGACGGCGAAGAACAGCGGCGGCATAATGCGCAGCGCAAAGCTCGCGTCCTCGCTCTGGGACTCGGGGCGCGCAAAGAGCTTGGCCAGGTCGCGATAGTCCTGCATGATGCTGGGGCCGCGACGGTTGTGCATCTTGGCGCGGATCACGCGGCCGAGACCGGAGAAGAACGGCGCGACGGCCATAACGACCACGCCCTGCAGAACGGCAAGTACGATGTTGTTCATGCTCTCCCCTCCTTAACCCATTTGCACGGCGAGCACGAGGAACACCACGAGTGCCGCGACGATGTAGCAGATATAGATGCTGTAGTTGCCGCCCTCGAGCTTAGTCGCGAGGTCGGCGAGCTTCTCGACACCCTTATGCGGGGCATCGACGAGAACCTTGTCGGGTACGGGCTCCACAGCCTCGGCCACACCGGTGAGCTTCTGGAAGAAGTGCGCGATGGACCAGCAGACGGCCGTGCAGCGGTCGCGCAGCGTGTAGAGCGGCTGCATAAACCAGGACACCTCGGAGGCAAAGGTCGTGGCCACGACGGGCATATGCTCGTTGGGAGCATAGCCGCATGCCCACGGCTGGGACTTCTGCACCTTGCCGACGGTCTTGAGCTTGCGATAACCGCAGGCAAGGCCGACGAGCACCACGAGCGCAATGGCGATCGCGGGCGTGGAGGTGGCAGCGCCGGAGTACTGGTTCATGAGCTCCATGCCCTCGGCGGCAAACACGCCACCGTACGGATGCAGCACGGACGCGGCGACATCGACCAGCACGGGCGCGATCACGGGAGCGCCAATGCCCAGCACGACGCAGATGGCCGCGAGCAGGCCCTGCGCAAACACCATGGGGGCGGGAACCTCCTTGGCATTGGCCGCGGCCTCGGAGCGGGGCGCGGAGGCAAAGGAGACGCCATAGGCCTTGACGAAGCACGTGACAGCCAGCGCGCCGGTAATGGCAAGCGCGACGGCAGCGAACACGGCCACGATCATGACGGCCTTGTCGCCCTGCATGGCGGCATTAAACAGCGACTGGTAGGTAAACCACTCGGAAACAAAGCCGTTAAAGGGCGGGATGGCCGAGATGGCAAGCGCGCCAATAAGGAAGCAGATGGCCGTTGCCGGCATACGACGGAACAGGCCGCCCATCTTCTCCATATTGCGCGTACCCGTGGAGTACAGCAGCGCACCGGCGCCCAAGAACAGCTCGCCCTTAAACATCGCGTGGTTAAACGTGTGGTAGAGGGCGGCCATCAGAGCCAGGACGGCGATACCGACCGAGTTGAGCGCCATGGCGGCCATGGAGGCACCGACGCCGAGCAGAATGATGCCGATGTTCTCGACGGAGTGATAGGCCAGCAGGCGCTTGATGTCATGCTCCTGCAGGGCGAAGGCCACGCCGAGAACCGACGAGATCGCACCGAAGACCATGACCATAAGGCCCCACCAGACCTGAACGCCCGAGGCGGAGAGCAGGTCGAGACCAACCTTGAGGATGCCGAAGATACCGATCTTGATCATGCCGCCGGACATGAGGGCCGACACGTTGGACGGCGCCTCGGGATGTGCCTTGGGCAGCCAGCCGTGCAGCGGGATGATACCGGCCTTGGCGCCAAAGCCAAAGAAGGCGAGGACGAAGCACACGGATGCGACCGCGGGGCTAAACTGCGTGGCGCGGAAATCCGCAAAGGCAAACGAGCCGCCGGCGAAGTTGGTCATGGTGAGGAAGCTCGCCATGATGAGCACAAAGCCCACGTGCGCGATCACAAAGTAGAGCCAACCGCCATGGATGGAGTTCTCGTTCTCCTCGATCACGACCAGGAAGTACGAGGTCAGCGACATGAGCTCAAAAGCGACCAGGAACCAAAACACGTTGTCGGCGGTAATGACGAGCATCATGGACGCCACGAAGGTGTTAAAGAAGAAGCCGGCGCGGCCCTTTTTGCCCGGGTACTCATCAAAGTAGTTGAGACCGTAGATCGAACCGGCAAACGCGAGCACCGAGATGAGCGCCACGAACAGGCCGGACAGCTGATTGAGCAGCAGCTGGAAATGGGCAAACGGGAAGAACACGATGGTGTCGACCGACGTGACATCGCCCAGCACGGCCTGGATACCGGCCACAAACGAAAGCACCGCGGCGACGGCGCCGACAAGGCAGCCGGCGGTCTTGGCGGCGTTATCGGCCTTGATCAGCAGAACCGAGGCGAGCGCACCGATGCACGAGACGGCAAGCGATGCGATAAACAGCGTCATGCTATCCATTGTTTACGCTCCCTTCTGCTTTCTCGGACAGGCCCTGGGCCACAGCGGTAGCGTCGACGACCGGACCGTTTTCGATCGAGCGCAGGCGCTTGGCCTCGTCGAGCTCGCGATCGGCCGCGCCGCCCATGACGGTCAGCGCCTTGGTGGGGCACGCCGCCACACAATGCGGGCCGTCCGGATCGAAGGCACACAGGTCGCACTTGACGGCGCAGGTGTACTGGCCAGGAGCCCACGTAAGCAGGCTGCTCAGGGACTTAGGATACGAAGGCGTCGGGTCGCACATGCCTGCGACACCGGCGATAGACGTGCCATCGGGATGGATGGCTCCGAAGGGGCACGCGATGGCGCACAGCCTGCACCCGATGCACTCCTGCTCCTTGACGTGGATGCGATCGCCATCGTGCTCGATGGCATTCACCGGGCAAACCTCGGCGCAGGGAGCACCCTCGCAATGGTGGCAGGCAAGGGCGGCCGAAATACCGCCGGTCTTCACGAGCGCCAGGCGCGGCGTATCCTGAAGACCCTGCATCCGGTGGGCGTCGGCACAGGCGGACTGGCATGTTCCGCAGCCGATGCACCTCTCCGGGTTGATGTCGATGAAGCGGTTCATCCCCACTTCCTTTCAAAATAACGGGCCGGGCTCCCGAACGTAAGGGGACGCCCGGCCCAAAAAGCCAACGAGAACGGGACTACACGATTTGGTTCACGTGCGTCTCGTCGTCGAACTTGGCGGCGCCAGGCTCAACGTCCTGGGGAGCGGCGGCGTCCACCAGAGCCTGCTTGAGCTCGGTGTACTGACGCTCGACCTCGCCCTCGGCCCAGACCTGGTCGGCGATAGCGTCGACCTGGCAGGCGGAGAACTTGTCCTCGGGCGTATGCGAGACCGGGTCGACCTTGTGAATGGTCAGCTCGTTGCACTTGCCGATCCACCACTGGTAGGTCATATAGACCGTGCCCTTGTTGATGCGATCACTCACGTCGGCGCGGCTGTATACCTGGCCGCGGCGGCTGTGAATCGAGACGATGTCGCCATTCTTGATGCCGCGCGCATCGGCGTCCGCGGGATTCATGCGGACAAAACCGGGCTCGTCGGCAAGCAGCGCCAGCGTCTTGCAGTTGCCGGTCATCGAGCGGCAGCTGTAGTGGCCGACCTCGCGGACTGTGCACAGGATGAGCGGGTACTCATCGTCGGGAAGCTCGGAAGGCGCCTCCCAGTCGTGCGCCATCAGGTTGGCGCGACCGTCCTTGGTGGTGAACTTGCCACCAGCGAACATGTCGGGCGTACCGTGGTCGTTCACATCGGTGCTCTTGACAGGCCACTGGGCGTAGCCGCCCTCGGGAGCCATCTTCTCGTAGGTCGCGCCCACAAAGTTGGGGCACAGGCTAATGCACTCGTTCCAGATCTGCTCGGTGTTGTCGTAGTGCATGGGATAGCCCATGCGCGTAGACAGGTCCGCGAAGATCTCCCAGTCGTGACGGCACTCGCCCTTGGGCGGAACGGCCGCGTCAAAGTGCTGGAAGCTACGGTCGGATGCGGTAAAGACACCCTCGTGCTCGCCCCAAGAGGTAGCGGGCAGGATGACGTCGGCGAGCATGGTCGTCTGCGTCATAAAGATGTCCTGGCAAATGAACAGATCCAGCTCGGAGAGCGTCTTGCGCATACCGGCCGAATCGGGCTCGGTCTGCACCGGGTCCTCGCCGTAGTTGTAGAAGCAGTGCACCTTGCCCTCGTCGACCAGGTGACCCAGGTCGGTGAGCTTGTAGCCCTCCTCGAGCGGGAGCTTTTCCTCGGGCACGCCCCAAGCCTTGGCAAACTTGGCACGCACTGCCGGGTCGGTGACCTTCTGGTAACCAGGGTACAGGTTAGGCAGCATGCCCATATCGCAGGAGCCCTGGACGTTGTTCTGACCACGCACGGGCGCGAGGCCGGAATTGGGTTTGCCGATCTGGCCGGCAACGCAGGCGATGGAGGCGATGGTGTGCACCGTCTTCAGGTTCTGCTTCTGCTGGCATACGCCCATGCCCCAGCCAATGATGGCAGAGGGCTTCGCCGTGGCGTACATCTCGGCAGCTTGGTGGATCAACGCGGGCTCGACACCCGTGATGTCCTGTACGGATTCGGGAGTGTAGTTCTTGATGGTCTCCCACCATTCGTCAAAGCCGTTCGTGTGCTCGGCGACGAATTCCTTGTCGTAGAGGCCATCGTTGACCAAGCAGTTGGCAAAGGCGTTGAGGAACGCAACGTTGCAACCGTTCTTGATCGGAAGGTAGAGATCGGCGATACGCGCGGTTTCGATATGGCGCGGGTCGGCGACGATGATCTTGCAACCCTTTTCTTTGGCTCGCACGATACGCCTTGCGACGATGGGGTGCGAATCGGCAGGGTTATAGCCGAAGAGGAAAATGCAGCCCGCATCCTCCATACCGGGGATGGAGCATGACATGCAACCTGAACCAACCGTGTCCATCAGACCGAGGACAGTAGGGCCGTGTCAAGTACGGGCGCAGTTGTCTACGCTGTGGGTGCCGATGCACGCACGCGTAAACTTCTGCATGACGTAGTTCGCCTCATTGCCGCCGCCTCGCGAGGAGCCGGTGGTCATGACAGCGTTAGGACCATATTCGTCAATTATGGCCTGCATCTTAGATGCGGTGAAATCCAGTGCCTCGTCCCAGCTTACGCGCTCAAGATCCGCGCCCTTGGTGCGGCGGATCATCGGGTGCAGTACGCGAGGAGTCAAGATCTTGGTGTCGTTGATGAAGTCGTAGCCGCTCATGCCCTTAAGGCACAGCTCGCCCTGATTGGTGATGCCGTTGAGCGGTTCGGTACCCACAACCTGGCCGTTTTGGACCAAGAGGTTAAACTGGCAACCGGCGCCGCAGTACGGGCAGATCACTTTATGCTTCTCCATGACACCCTCCTTCCTTTCTCTGCTACCGAATACTCGGTACTTATTTGACAATCATTGGGCCTGTCGCCCGACGCTTACGCCTCGTTTTCGATGGTGGCGCGGGCACGCTCGGCAGTCAGTTCTGCCAGACGCTCCTCGTCTACCAGGGTGAGACCCTTGGTCGGACACGCCTCGGCACACGCCGGACCACCAGGACGGTCCACGCACAGGTCGCACTTGAGCACGAAGCTCTTAGTCTGCGAACCCACGCGCACGTCGCCCATCAAGACGGGGACCTGCGTGGTCGCCACGCTCACGGCGCCAAAGGGGCATGCCATGACGCAGCTCTTGCAACCGATGCAGTTGTCCTCGTTGACGCCGATGCGATGGTTCTTTGGATCAAAGAACAAGGCGCCCGTAGGGCAGGCCTTGGCGCACGGAGCGTCCTCGCAGTGGTGACATGCCACCGGCGCGGAAATCTCGTAGGTGCGCGTTACGCGCAAGCGAGGTGCGGCGATGTTGCCGGGAATATCGTGTGCCTCGATGCACGCCGCCATACAGGTTTGGCACCCAATGCAGCGTGAAGAATCAGCCACGACTCGTTTATTGCCCATGTTGTTCACTCCCTCCTGAATCCCATGCCAGAGAGACCCTGTCGACGTTGCCCCAAGCCGCCCGTGGCCTGGCATCGGCGTATCGAGCGCATGCGGCGAAACAGGCGCTTCGATAGAGTTCCTCCAACGATATACAGGCTAAATATACGCAGTTGCAGGTGGCAAACTTGAGCATAGGCCCTGCAATACGGGTGTATTGCAGGGGTTTTGGCAGGTTGGAATTATTCTCTAGAAGCTATAAAGGTGAGTGTATTACATGCGTACACCTCTGAGATTTTTACACGCTCTCATTTTGGATGTACTACGCTTGTATTCGTGTTAATGGTTATTTACTTGAGTAAAATAAAGTAATGGTTATAAGATTCTATGATGTCGGCACATGCCGCATTTGACCGACTATATTGCACGTTAGCTAAGGGAGGGCAGTGATGTCATCGACGCAAAAACGAGCCATCCTGCAGGTGCGCATTCGCGAAGAGGACAAGCAGCATGCCGAGCGCCTCTACGACGCCATGGGCACATCGCTTGCCGAGACCGTCCGCCTATTTGTCGCGCAGAGCATTTTGATGCGCAAGCTCCCCTTTCAGCCGGTCGCCGTGCGCTCAAAGGACGGCACCGCCGCCTATGGATCGCTCAAAGCATATGGTGACCCCAATCGCCGCGCCGAGGAGCGCAATGCCTGGATTGAGTACCTTGCCACGGAAAGCGACGATTCGATTTTGGGTCCCGAGGAAGTAGATATCCATGAGTAGCACCATCATCGACGAGACCGTCATCCTACGCTACCTGCTTGACGACGACGAAGTTCTGTCACCGCGCGCCGCCAAGGTCATCGCCACGCGCACCGCTCGCGTCTACCCCGAGATCATCACGCGCGTCGTGGTCACGCTGCGCGACGTCTATAAGGTTCCCCGCGTTGAGATTGCTACGGCCATGAGAAGGCTGCTCGATGACGTCATGGTCGACGAGCCCACCGTTGTCGCCCTTGCCGTCAAACTCTTTGGCAAGACCCATATGGACTTTTCCGACTGCCTCCTCGCAGCCCGAACCGCCATCTACAACGATGATGTCGTGAGCTTTGGCAAGCCCATCATTCAAGGCATGATCGATTACCGCCGCAAGCGTCAAACCGCTGCCGAAGTCCGCGACCGCGCCGCCGAAGCCCACAGCCGAAGCACCGACTCCACCATCGACAAACTCCGCCACCACGGTCGCCACTAACCCCATCCCCTCCTAAGTTGCGGTGAAATACGGACTGTTTCATGTCTTTAAAGGCCTCGACAGTCCGTATTTCACCGCAACTTATTGAAGGTGGACCGCGAATGATTTCGCTATCGGCGGCCGGCGTAGGGTTTTGTTGTCGGAATGCCGTAACCGCGCATCATGGCACCGAACGATTCTACGTCGTAGGTGTCCGAGAGTTTGAAATGAATGACGTTATGACCCATGGCGCGCAAGTTCGCATCGCGCAATAAGGCAGCTCGATAGGTTTTTGCCGCAGCATGTTCCAAATCTTTTTGAGTTTCGTCCTCAAACTTACCCAAACCATGAAGCTCCGCCAACATCCATGATCCATCTGGCATCTGCCAACCATAATCTGCCAGATAATAGCCGGCGCTTCCTGGCCGAGCAATCTCAACCTGAAGCTCAGGCGCAGCGACGCCAGCAAGGATCATTGCCGCTCGCGCCTCGGACTCTCCCCCGTTATCCGACCTTCCGTCCATATACTCGAACACGCCAAACGCACGGGAGATGCCATGCAAACCGCGGCAATTAGCCTGCGCATACGCACGCAGCTCCTCGCGGTCGACATCATACTCGCGAGCCAATCCATCGACGTAGCCAAGCGCATACCGAAATGCACTCGTGCGGGCAATATCGACCACCGTCCGATAGGGGTCTGTCAGCGTAAACGGGCCGAGCCGCCATACCTCACCCGGGCGCCATCGACGATACTCAACGAACTCATATGTATCGCGCCTGGTAGATCTCGGCAACAACATCTGAACGGCATTAAGCAGCGAGTAAGCGGAGCCGATACCGTACAGCAGTGCCGCCGTTGAACCGCAGAAAATGGCATCCGGCTCGACGGCCACAATAGCAGATGCAAGCTGGAAAATGCGGGCTTCCACGTCAAGGTGGTTCCAATAAACAGGATCGGCGTACACATGGTTATAGAGTCGAATTAAAAGCTCTTCTTGCATAAGCTCACGCGCGCGCCGCTCATCCCAAGGATCAATCGTTATCAATAGCTGCTCGTCATGATGAATCCCGAGAGCGGAAAACAGCATCTTGGCATATGACTTCGGAAAATGTTTAGCCTTATTGGACATGACCCGCCCCATAACCGTCAAGAACGAGTGGACGCCTTTACGCTATCGCAGAACGGCATTTAAATACCTTGCCAAAAGCTGACCAAAAGCTTGACGTCGCAGGTCAGGGCTTCAGAAAATATTTCCACTCTCGGTAGACGGTCGCTACGGCCCTCCCAACGGCATCAAAATCCAACCTTACAAATAGTTGCGGTGAAATACGGACTAAATGAGCCAAATAAGCCAAAAAGGGGGTGCGGACGATTTCTTGGACCGCGCCTAGGCGTATCCAAGCTTCCTGCGGT
>CAJLVJ010000032.1 GCA_905210085.1 uncultured Collinsella sp.
GATGGCGCGCAGGATGTCGGGAGCCTCCGGGTCGATCATCATGGCCGCCGTGCGCTCTCCCGAGCAGTCGTCCATACACACGACCACACCGCCGTTGGACTCGATGGTGCGACCGATCTTGTTGATCACGCCGCCCACCGGGCAACCGGTGATCAGAATGCGCTTGGCGTCCGCCGCAACCGGGCGCTCGCCCGCGTCGTAGGCCTCGCGCAGCTTGGCGACCTTTTGCTCCAGCTGCTGCGTATAGGCATCGATATCAAAGCTGAACGTACCGGCAAACATGGTGCTCATCAGGTCGACGCCGCTCATGGCCGCCGGCTGGTTGGCCTGCAGCGCAAACATCTCGAGCTGGGCCGCACGCAAACGGTTGCGACGACGGACGGCAGCGCGCAGGTCATCGTCGGTAATCGTGATGCCGTAGAAGCCCTCAAGCTCCTCCTTGAGCAGGCGGCACTCCTCGTACCAGCCATCACGCTCGTAGGCGCGATCGCGACCCTGCGGAAGATGCAGAATGTGCGTGCGCTTGAGCTCGTTGAGTAGCTCGTACATCTTCTTCTTGCCGTCGCAGGCGGTCTCGCCGATGATCATGTCGCTAAAGTACGTAAACGGGCACTTTTGCGAGTAGGCAAAGCCGTAGGTCGACTTGATGAGCGGGCACAAATTTGCCGGCAGCACTTTCTCGGCCTCGGGAATCACCTCATCGGACGTACCGCACAGAGCCACGCTCGAGGCGCCCGCGGCATCGATAATCTCGAGCGGCGTATAGCTGCACAGAAAACCGATCAGGCGATTACCCGCCTGCTTGTAATCCTTGACGCGAATAAACGCCGCCTTGCGTTGCTCGTTGAACTCCTCAAACGTGCGCGGCAGCGGCTGTTCCTCGATATCGGCCATAGTAGTTCCCCTCTCTTGCACCGATATACCGACAATTAAACAACAAACCCACGCCATGCCCAAAAGGAATAATCCTCTAGGGAATGGCGTCGATAAGCTCCTGCGTATACGGATCGCTCGGGTGCGCGATCACGTCCTCGGCCGTGCCTTCCTCGACAAGACGACCGTGGTAGAGCACGCCAATCCGGTCGGACATATGCCGAACCACACGCATATCATGCGTGATAAACAGCAGCGCCACGCCCGTCGTGCGCTGCAGGTCGTGAAGCAAGTTGAGCACTTGGGCCTGAACGGACACGTCAAGCGCCGAGACCGGCTCGTCGCATACCACAAGGCGCGGCTCGCAAATAAGCGCCCGTGCTAGATTGAGTCGCTGACGCTGTCCACCCGAAAGGTCATGCGGATAGCGGTCATAATGCTCTGCCAGAAGACCGACCGAGGCCAGGGCCGAGAGCGCGCGCCCATGGCGCTCATCCGCATCGCGCACGCCGGCGATAATCAGCGGCTCCTCCAAAATGCGGCCGACAGGGTTGCGCGGGTCAAAAGCCGTAGAGCTATCCTGGAATACCAGCTGGATCTCGCGGCGAAACGGCTTGCGTTCGCGCTCCGACATCGTAGCGAGGTCGTGCCCGCGATAGACAATCGAGCCGGAATCCGCACGCTCGAGACCACAGATCAGGCGTCCAGTCGTCGACTTGCCCGATCCGGATTCGCCAACCAGGCCATAGACCTCGCCCGGCGCGATCTCAAACGAAAGGTCGTCCACGGCGGTAAAGGCCTGACGCTTAAAACCTGAGCCCGGCATGGGATACGTTTTAGTCAGATGTGAGACCCTAAGCAGGGCTTCGCTATCAACAGCCATGGCACTCCCCTTTCTCGACAAGCCAGCATTTAGACCGGTCGCACGCATTCACGGCAAACAGCGGAGGCTCCTGCGCGCGGCAACGCTCGTCCGCCCGGGCGCAACGAGGCGCAAAGCGGCATCCGCAGGGTATTGCCGTAAGCGGCGGCACTGTACCCGGAATATCCGCCAGCGTGTCAACTCGCTCGCCTTCGAGCGGCGGAATGCTCGCGATGAGCCCCTGGGCATACGGGTGGCTCGGGCGCTCCATAAGGCCGCAGGCGTCGATCTCCTCTACGATTTGGCCCAGATACATGACGTGCACGCGCGAGCAGATGCTCGTGACGACACCCAAATCATGGCTGATAAAAAGCACCGCCATGCCCTCAGAACTGTTGAGGTCGCGCAGGAGATCCAAAATCTGTTTTTGAGTCGTCGTGTCGAGTGCCGTGGTGGGCTCATCGGCGATAAGCAGTCGCGGATGACCGGCAAGCGCCATGGCGATCATCACGCGTTGGCGCATACCGCCGCTAAAATCGCCCGGATACATGTCGAAGCGAGCCGCGGCATCTCGAATTCCCACACGCTCCAACAGCGATAGAGCCTCGTTGCGGGCTTCGCGTCGGCTCACCTTACGGTGGGCCCGCACCGCCTCGATAACCTGCGCACCCACCGTCATGACGGGGTTGAGTGAGGACAACGGGTCCTGGAAAATCATGGCGATGTCACAGCCGCGCACCTCGCGCATGCGCTTGAGCGGGCGCGCGAGCAGGTCCTCCCCGTCAAAGAGAATCTGACCGGTATAGGCCATCTTCTGTTCATGCTCCAAGAGGCGCATGACACTCTGGGCAAACACCGACTTACCGCAGCCGGACTCGCCGACAACACCAACGATCTCGCCGGCATCGATATGTAGGTTGAGTTTGTTGACGGCTTCCAGCGCGTTGCCATCGCGGCCCACAAACGAGATGCACAGGTCGCGCACGTCCAAAAGATGTTCGCTCATGGGCTAGTCCTCCTTGGTCTTGGGGTCGAGGGCGTCGCGCAGGCCGTCGCCGGCAAGGTTCAGCGAAAGCACGCTCGCGATGATGGCGATAGCCGGGAAGAAGATCATCCACCAGGCTTTGCGCATCACGTTCTTGCCCGCCTGCAGGATGTTTCCCCAGCTGGCGTCGGGCGCCTTGATACCCAGGCCCAGAAACGAGAGGGCGGCCTCCGAGAGCACGGCCTCGGCAAAGACAAAGGTCGCCTGCACCAGGAAGGGTGCCATAACGTTGGGCACGATATGCAGCCACACGATACGGGCCGTGGAGGCGCCCTGTACGCGCAGGGCTTCCACAAAGGGCTCCTCCTTGACCACCATCGCACGCGAGCGCACGATGCGCGCCATACTGGGCGTATAGACGATGGAGAGCGCGATGATGACGTTCCACACGCTCGCCCCCATCATGGCCATGAGTGCGATAGCCAAAAGCACGCCCGGAATGGACATAAGGCCGTCGCAGATGCGCATGAGAATATGATCGAGCCTCTCGTTGTAGCACGCATAGGCGCCAATCACCAAGCCGAGCGCACTCGTCGCGAGCGTGACGGCAATGCCGACGCCAAGCGACACACGCGCGCCCACGATGACGCGGGCAAGCAGGTCGCGGCCAAAGTCATCGCAGCCAAAGGGATGCGCGGGCGAAGGTGCCGAAAGTCGCAACGTCATCTCCTGTGCATTGGGATCAACCGTCCACACCAGCGGACCGACGAGCGCGATCAGCGCAATCGCCAGGAAAATGCAGCCGCCGACCACAAACCCCTTGTTGGCAAGAGCCTTCTTAAAGTTTGCCATCATGCATCGCCCCATTTGCGAGCGCGCGGGTCAAAAGCGCCGTAGGCAAGGTCGACGGCCAGATTGATCACCGAATTCAACAAGGCGATGACCAGCAGCACGCCCTGAATCACCGGATAGTCGCGACGCTCGATAGAACTCGTGACCAGCTGGCCCAAACCGGGGATGTTAAAAATGGCCTCAGTCACCACGGCGCCCGTAATCAGGGCGCCAAAAGAATAGCCGACCGAGGTGAGAATCGGCAGCGCTGCGTTGCGCAGGGCATGGGCCAGCACCACGCGAACCTCGGAGACGCCCTTGGCACGCGCCGTCTTGACGCAGTCAAGCTGCATGGCCTCGATAACGCTCGAACGGGTCATGCGCATGAGCAGGGCCGCCTGCACGCATCCAAGCGATATGGCCGGCAACGCAAGATAGCGTAAATGGCTGAACCAGCCCTTCGATAGCGGCGCATAGCCGGCCACCGGGAACACGCGCACCGTGACGGCAAACAGCCACATAAGCATGAGCGCCATCAAAAAGCCGGGTATCGCCACGCCCAAAAGAGCAACGACACGCAAGACCGCGTCGGTGCGCGACCCATGTTTGAGGGCAGCGACGACGCCGCAGGGCAGTGCAATCAGCAGCGCGATGAGCTGTGCCAGAAGCGCGAGCGATAGCGTGGGGCCAAAGTGCTCGGCGATCGCCTGCGTGACGGGCTGGCGCATAAAATACGAATCGCCCAGGTCGCCGGTAAGTACGCCGCCCATCCACTCAACGTAGCGCTGCGGCAGCGGCTCGTTGAGTCCCAGGCTATCGTTGACGCGCTCGATCTGGTCGGCCGAAGCCTCCATGCCGAGCATCGAAGAGGCCGGGTCACCCGGTGTGAGATAGATAATCAAAAACACGACGACCGAGATGATGAGCATCACCGGAACCATCGCGCCTATACGTTTGAGCGTGTACTTCAACATGCGAGGCGTCTATTTCCCCTCTGAACGTGGACAGGGCGTGGCGGCCACAGGGGACCAGACCCCTCCAGCCGCCGCACCATCTATTGCATTACTCCGGACGCTTGGCATTCCAAACGATGGCGCCGTCGAGCACCTCGACGTCCTCGACGTCTGCCTGGGTGCCCGTGATGGAAGCGTAGTGGCAAAGCGGCTCGATGACGGCGATCTCGTAGAGGCGCTCCTGAGCCTCGGCCCACTTCTTGGCCGCGGCGTCGGTGTCCTTGGCGGTGCGGGTCTCGGCCACGAGCTTGAGCGCCTTCTCGTCGGACAGGCCATAGAAGGCCTTGGAGACCGAGAGGGACTGGGCCGGGATGGGCTTGTAGTTGGTGGAGGCCACAAAGAGGTCCCACTGCTCGGGCTTGCCGGAGCGGATGTCCATGAAGGTCGCGAACTCGTAGCTGTCGACCTCGGCGGTGAAGCCGGCCTTCTCGAGCTGCTCCTGCAGCGCGACGGTGGCGTTGTACATATCCTTGTAATCGGGGGTGGTCAGCAGCTTGACCGTCTCACCGGCATAGGAGGTCTTGGCCAGAGCCTTCTTGGCGGCCTTGGCGTCGGCCTGGTTGAAGTACTTCTTGCCCGCGTCGGTCGCCCACTGAGCGTTCTCGGGGTTGCCAAGGTTGGGATCGATGTTGAAGAGCTCCTTCTCGCCATAGGCGGCAAGAGCGGCCGCCTCGCAGTCGATAGCCATGAGGGCGCACTTGCGGATCTCCTCGTCGGCGAAGACGCCCTCGTTCATGTTGAGGAAGGCGGTCAGAACGCCGGCGTTATGGGTGTAGAGCTTGACGTCGTCGTTGCCGTCGAAGTCGTGGTAGTTCTCGGTGGGGATCTCGCCAGCGATATCGTACTCGCCGGTCTCAAACCCGCTCACGCGCGTGGAGGCCTCGGTCACGAACTGATAGTAGATGTCCTTGGTGGGCGCGGAGACCTTGCCGGTGTAGCCCGAAGCCTTGCCGTGAGCGGCGACATAGTCTTCGTAGCGGGTGAGATGGACGTACTGGTCCTGCTTCCACTCCACAAACTTGTAGGCACCGGTACCCACGTACTCGGTCACGCCGGTATCGCCCGCGGCCTCGATGACCTCGGAGGGGAAGATGCCCGGATACTGGGAGTGGTTGCCCAGGATGATCAGAAAGTCGACGGCGGGCTCGGTCAGCGTGCAGGTGACCTCGTGGTCGCCCGAGGCGGCGAAGGTGGCGCCGGGCAGCAGGCTCGCGGCGCGGTCGTTGACGGTGAGCCAGCGGTTCATCGAGGCCACGACGTCCTCGGAGCCAAACTCCTTGCCGTTGTGGAAGGTGACGCCCTCGCGCAGCTTGATGGTGTAGGTCAGGCCGTCGTCGGAGACCTCATAGCCCTTGGCCAGCACGGGCTGGGGCTCGTAGTCGCTATCGAGGCCAAAGAGCGGCTCGACGACATTGCAGATGATGTCCATGGTCACAAGCGACGACGTGGTGTGCGGATCGAGACCGTCCGGGCTCGCCGGCAACGCGATCTGCAGCTCGTCGCGATACTCCACATCCTGGCCGGAGGCAGCGGCGCTACCGCTCTCGGCGCCCGAACCGCCGCAGCCGGTGAGGCCGAGGCCCGCCATGACGCACAGGGCAGCGGAGCCGGTCAGAAAACCGCGACGGGAAACGCCCGCCTTGAAAAGGTCGTTGTTCATTGAGTTCCTTTCGTGTCTGAACAAACAGATAGAATCTGCCGGGACGGCGGAAATCCCCGCCCCGGCAGCTATGCGAAGCCGATCGGCGCCCTGCGGTGCATCCGGACACCGACCGGCATGGCAGCAGAGAAATCCCTATCGCGTGGATAGGAACACCCGGCGGCACAGCTTGGCGCAGGTGCGGCTAAATCGTCTCGAGGAAGGCCTCGATGCGGGTCTGGAGCTGACCGGCATCCTCGCCGGCGTAGTCGGTGGTGATATGCATAAACGGAATGCCGGCCTCCTCGGCGGCCTTCTCCACGGCAAACGACTCCATCTCGTAGAGCGTGCAGAACTGCAGGGCCACGTCGACGATGCCGTCGGCATGCAGGTCCTTGGCCATCTGGACAATGTCCTTCATACGCTGGTCGTTGGGCGTAAAGACGGCGCAGTTGATCTTAAAGTAGCGCTCGGCAATGGCATCGAGCATCTCGTCGACCGTCTCGCCGGACTCGTCGACCAGGTCCTTGTAGTAGCGCGAGCCCGTGCAGGACTCCTCGCCCACCACGACGCCGCCGGCCTTCTCGATGAGGTTGAACAGCTTCCAGTTGGGCACGGCCATGGGCGTACCGGTGTACAGGATGCGCTTGGTGCCCTTGGGCGCCACACCCTCGCCGGCCTCAACGCGCTGCTCGCACTCAGCCGCCATTTCGTTGATGGCGCCGGTCAGACGCGGCGTGTCGTCCATAAAGGCGGCCTGCACAGTCAGCAGGCTGTCGAGACCACTGATAGGCGCCGGGTCGGCAGCGCGGGTCGCAGCCAGACGCTGCAGGGCGCGGCGCTTCTCGTTGACGGCGTGGATGGCAGCCTTCAGGCGCTCGGGCGTAATCGTGACGCCGCACTCGTCCTCGATCTTGGCGGCGAGCTTTTTGACCTCGGCCTTCCAGGTCACGAGCGTCGACTCGTCGTGCACGTTGGGGATATCCATGACGTACATGTTCTTTTGCGTGGCAAAGAACTCGTAGGCCTTCTTCTTGCCATCGCAGGTGTTCTCGCCCACCACCAGGTCGCTCGACTCAATGTAGGGGCAGACCTCGCCCAGCTTAAAGCCGGCAAAGCTCTTAATGAGCGGGCAGGTGTTACGCGGCAGATGCTCCTCGACCTTGTCCGTTGCCCAATCAGCGCCAGAGCACAGGCCCACAGGAATGCCGTCACAGGCAAGTACGATCTCCTCGGGCACGTAGACGCAGAACGAACCGACGATCTTGGTGGCCTCGCCGGCCTCCTTCTTGTCGAGCATCTCCTTAATACGGCCGCTGTGGATGTTGGTGGCGACAAAATCCAGGTAGGACGTGGACTTGGGGCGATTGTTCTGCGTCAGGAACATATCGCCGTACATCTGGCCCACGGCGCCCAGCAGCATGTCGTGATCGGCAAGATTCATGCCGAGGCTCTCCCACATCGGATGGAAATCAAATTCTTCAGCCATGACGGTTCCCCTCTCGAACCAAAAATGAATAGCTACGGTATTGCTGCACGGTGGGTGGCGAAAACCCAGCCGCGCCTAAACCCGGAATTTTGGGGAACCCGCTTTGCAGCTGATTATTTAGTTGTGCGTCGTCTCTCCCGGAGCCGTGAACATACCTGCTCATATGCGGCTCCGAGCCATATATAGGGCACGCGCGGCAACGCGGCGAATGTATGTCATCTGCGGCATGTGCGCACCCTCCTTTACAAGTTGAGGTCAACTATATCAACGGTCGTCGACCATGCGAACACCGTTGACATTCGTACGACAGCGTCGTGTGCCGTCGTTTAATAAATTATTATCTGTTTTGATAAGAGTTTGTCGTCCATCATTCGGCGAACGGCAAGACAAAGCCGCCGAGGCCTATATCCCCGACGGCATTACCCGGCGCTATCGACAAACCAAATGGATCTTACTCGCATCGAAGTGCATGCGTAGCGTCTCGCCTGCTTGCGGCAACTCGTCGACAGGCACGCCCACCTTGTTGACCTTCCACTGCAGACGCGTGGGCGCATCGACGCGCGGCACGTCCAGCAGCACCAGCCGCTCAAAGCGCGAATCGCTCACACGGGCCACGTGCAAATCGTAGCTGTTGCGGCCCCGCTCCGCGCGATTGTCAACATGGAAATAGCTTGCGCGAACGCCCAGGTACGCCACATTATCGGGAACCGCGCGACCCACGTTAAAGGTCATGCCCCAGTCGAGGGCCTCAACTTCTTCGTCGCCGATCTTGCGCGCCCGGCTTGTGTTCTTGCAGCCCGTCAGACGCAGCGCCGCCAGCGTCTGCGGACGGCGGACCACGTCCTCGACGGAGCCGATCTCCTCCACATGCCCGTCGTGCATCACGCAGATGCGCTGGCACAGGCGGCACGCTTCGTCGATGTCGTGGCTCACGTAGAGCACGGTGCGGTTGCATACATCGAACAGGTCTAGCATGTTCTGTTCGAGGGCGCTCTTAAGATAGGAATCGAGTGCGCTCATGGGCTCGTCGAACATAAAGATGCCCGGATGCGCCGCCACCATGCGGGCAAGCGCCACGCGTTGCTGCTGACCGCCCGAGAGTCGCGCGGGATAGCGGTCGGCGAAATCGGCTAGACCGAAAATGCTCAGATAGCGCTCGGCGAGCTTTTTGCGCGCGGCAGCGTCGCCCGCATCCTTTACACCGGCGCATACGTTATCGGCCACCGTCATGTTGGGGAAAAGCTGATAGTTTTGGAACAGCAGGGCGCATTTTCGCTCCTGGGGCGACAGGTTGATGCCCGCCGCCGAGTCAAAAAAGGTCACGCCGTTGACGACGATCTTGCCCTCGTCGGGCGTCTCAACACCGGCAATGCAGCGCAGCGTGCAGCTCTTGCCGCAACCCGAGGCGCCGAGCAGCGCCACACGCTCCTCGCCGGCCTCGAGTTGGATGTCGAGGGTGAACCCCGAATAGCGCTTTTTGATATCCAAAACGAGCGACATAGCTTATCGACCTCCCTGCGGTGCCGCGTCATCGCGCATGAGCTCGGCCAGCGCCTCGCGATCGATACGCAGCGCATCGCCACCGACTGGGTCGAGCGAATCGGTCTGGCCGCCCAGCTGCTTGGCCTGCTTGCGCTCCGCGCGGGAGAGACCGCGCTCGCGATACTTTTGCGAATGCGCGGTGTACATGTTGATGAACAGGATGACTAGGAAACTAAACACGATCACGACGACGACCCAAAAGAGGGCCACCGACGTGTTGCCGCCCATCCACTCAAAGTAAATCGCAATCGGAATGGTCTGCGTAATACCGGCGTAGTTGCCCGCAAAAAACAGGGTGCAGCCAAACTCGCCCATGGCGCGGGCAAAGGCGAGCACCGTGCCGGCGGCAATCGAGGGCCAGCCAAGCGGCATCATAAGCTTGGTGAAGATGCGACGCTCGGACCAGCCCAGGGTTCGCGCCGCATCGAGCATCTGCGTGTCAAGGCTCTCAAAGGCACCGAGCGCCGTGCGGTAGACCAGCGGAAACGACACAACGACGGCCGAAATGACTGCCGCGGGCCACGTAAAGACGATCGAGATGCCGTGCGCGATCAGCCTCCGTCCGACCCCGGTCGAACGGCCAAACAGCATAAGCAGCAAAAAGCCGCACACCGTAGGCGGCAGCACCATAGGAATCGTAAAGACCGAATCGAGCAGGCCCTTGATGCGACTCGAGGTACCCATGGTCTTCCACGCGGCGAACAGGCCCAGCGCAAACGCGATCACCAGGGCAAGACCGCTCGTTTTAATGGACACCCAAAACGGGCGATAGTCGATGTCGCCCAAAAAGGAAGCCAGAGAGGTCAAGGGCCCCTGCTCATCCCGCAACACGACAGACGATGCTTCTACCATGTGAGCGCTATCAAGCCAACGCGCGCCGCCCTTGGCATCACCCGAGGCTGATGCAATCACCACATAGCGGTCCCCATCCGCACCGCGCTCGTCAAAGCCATAGGTATACCCGCCGGTATCAAACGTTGTTCCCGGCGTGACATACCAAGGAAGATCCACGTCCCCTAGCTGCGCACCTCCCATGCAGTTTGTGCTGTCGAGCTCACAGACGAGGGCCTTGAGACCCGATACGAACTCGTTGTCCTGCGGATCCAATCCATACTTCTCGACCGCCTTGGGCGATATCCACACCACAACGCGATCGGCAGCAGGCGCCACTACAAGGTCCACGTCCTCGTCAACGGGAAACCGGTAGCCCTCAGGCTGGCCCTCCATGGCACGAGCAGTCCCCTTGGCCAGCCGCTCAAAACCCTCGATCCCATAGGAAAGCCCATGAGCGGTCGCAGCAACCTGGGCCCCGTCCTCAGCGTCCCCAGCAAACGCGAATCCCGGCACCCAGCAAAGCACGAAGGTCAAAGCACAGGCGACAAGCATGCGGAATCTATTAAGCACGAAAAGCTCCAAGCGAATACAAGGACGGAGTGAAACACAAGGCGATGGAATTATCGCGCCAAGCCGCACTACGCGGAAAGCTCAAAGCCGTACTTGGCCCAAATCTTCTGAGCCTTCTTGTTGGTCAGGCAGAAGTCGATGAACGCCTTGGCCTCGTCGGCGTGCTCGGAGCTCTCGGCAACGGCACCCGGATACACGATGGGCTTGTGCGAATCCTCGGGGCATACGAAGGCCTCCTCGATGCCGTCGTAGCGGAAGATATCGGAGCTGTAGACAAAACCGGCCACGCAGTCGCCCGTGGACACATAGGCGGCGGCGGTACCAACTTTGTCGGCCAGGGCCACCTTGTCGGCAATCTCGGGCGCATACTCGCCGTCATCGCCCTCGGTGCCGGTATAAAGGCCCACGGAAGCCAGCGCCTGGTTGGCGTACTTGCCGGCGGGGACGGTCTTGGCGTCGCCAATGGCGATCTTGCCGTCCAGATTCGCGACGTCGGCGATGGCCTCGATCTTGGTGTCGGAGTCCTCAGCGCGAATAATCACGAGGTCGTTGACGAACATGTCCTCACGCGTATCAGCGTCGACGAGCTCGGCGGTCTCAGCGTCATCCATGGTGCCCTTGGAAGCGGTGATGAGCACGTCGACGGCGGCACCGGCGCGCATCTGCTCGACAAGGTCGCCGGACGCTTTGAACTGCGTGTCGGCGAAGGTGGTGCCGGTCTGGTCGGTGTAGAGCTCCTGGACCTCGGGAAGGGCCTTCTCGAGGGAGTTAGCAGCAAAGACCTGCAGCTCGACAGCTTTCTTGGAAGATGCCTTAGCAGAACCGGCATCGGATCCGGCCGGCTCGGACGTCTTGCTGCCCGAGCAGCCGGCAAGACCAAGGCCGGCAGCGGCGACAGCAGAAAGCGAGACGAATCCGCGGCGAGAAACCATATCGAACATATTCAACCCTTTCGGACCTTGTGCCCGGGTACCCCACCGCGGGCTTTAATCTGCAACCAGATTATACTTCTGCGCGAATAATGATAGTGAGAAATTATTCTCGCCAGAGAATATAGTTTCGAGTTAGCGTGCGCCTCGGCGTCGCTTCGGCGGAAAACAAAGGCGGAGCGGCCCGTAAGGTCGCTCCGCCGCAGGTAGTGCGCTTATTTGGCGTGTCCGCCGCCCGCCGTCATCTGGGCCGCATGTTCCAGCTGGTCCGCTATGGCCTCCCAGCTTTCGCGGGCGGCCTTCGTGGAACCGGGAAAGTTTACGACAAGTGTATGACCTCGTTGCATGCAAATAGCGCGCGAGAGCATGGCGCGGCGTGTCTTGGTCATCGAGTACGCACGGATTGCCTCTGCAATACCCGGCACATCGCGGTCGCAGACGGCACGCGTCGCCTCGGGCGTCACATCGCGCATCGAAAGCCCCGTACCGCCGCAGGTGAGCACGACGTTGGCGTGGCACCCATCGGCGGCTTCCACAACGGCATCACCAATCTCGCTGACGTCGTCGCGCACGACCACATGTGAGGCGACCGTCCAGCCCTGTGCCTCGATAAGTTCCTCGAGTGCAGCACCCGCCTCGTCCTGGGCTAGATCGCGCGTATCCGAGCACGTCACGATCGATATCTTCAGCTCCATAGCATTCCTCCTACAACACGGCGCCCTCGGGCAGGTCGACGCGAACAACGTCCACGACATCTCCCGCCTTGAGCTCGCACGGTCCTTCGTCAATACGCAGCAGGCAGTTGGCCCGCTGCATCGTGCCGAGCAGCGCCGAATTCTGCGTCTTGGCCTCGGTCACCAACAGCTCACCGGTCTCGGGGTCGCGCAAAACCGTGGCGCGATCGAAGAAGCGGCGGTCCTGGCGCTTTTTCACACCGTGGGTAAGAGCCGCTCGCTGTACGGGACGCGCCCCCTCGGCAAAACCACGCATCTTGCGGATCGCCGGACGGGCAAGCATCTCAAAGCCCACATACGCCGCGGCCGGATTGCCTGAAAGCCCCAGGTAGGGCTTACCCCCGAGCAAGCCAAACGTGATGGCCTTGCCCGGACGCATCGAGATGCGGTCAAACAGCACCTCGCCCTCGCGCCGGACGAGCGCCGTCACATAGTCGTAATCGCCCGCCGAGGCGCCACCGCTCGTAATGACAAAATCGCACTCTCGCGTGGCGCGATGTACCAGCTCGGCAATCGCCTGCTCATCATCGGGCGCGATGCCGTAGAACACGGGCTCGGCGCCGGCATCGAGTGCCTCGGCCATCAGCGCCGAGGAGTTGGAATCGCGAATCTGACCACGCGCCGGTACCTTACTCGGTGCGACCAGCTCCGTGCCCAGCGAGATGATGCCCACACGCGGGGCAGCGTGCACCTTCACGCTCGCGTATCCGGCGCTTGCCAGCAGACCCGCGCCCGCCGGAGCCACGACCTCGCCGGCGTGCATCACAACATCGCCGGCATGGGCCTCCTCGGCAGCAGAGCGAACGTTCTCCCCTACCTTGGCCGGCGCCGAAAAGCGAACGTGCGAGCTCTCGTTGCCGTCACCGTCGAGCACATCGACGATCTCGTACTTCACCACGGCATCGGCACCTTCGGGTACTGGCGCGCCTGTCATAATGCGGACCGTCTCGCCCGCGCCGACCACGCCCTCAAAGACATGGCCCGCTGCCTCATGTCCTACGACGGAGAGCGTCACCGGAGTGTCACCGGTGGCCGCAGCAAGATCGGCTGCGCGCACGGCATACCCGTCCATGGCGCTGTTGGCAAACGGTGAAATGTCGATATCGGCCACCGCGTCCTCGGCCAAGGGAAGACCGGCAGCCTGCCACACGGGAATCTCGACGAGATCGGTCGGAGCAACGTACGACAGGACAATCGACTGCGCGTCCTCCAGCGGAATGAGTTTCTCTGCCATATGCACCTCTTAATGCCACGGCGCACAACAGGGGCGCCGATTCTTTATGCTTGCCTCAGTATAATCCCCCGACGCACAACCGCGACTCGGCCTGAACCCGCAAATACACCTGTCGGTTGCAGGCCGCGAAACAGAATGGAAACCAACCCACCGGCTCGTCGCGTTTACCGCGTTTTATAATGCTTGCGTTGCAACCTAAAAGAGGAACGTATGGCTCATAACGACAAACCCGAAAGCGCAAACGAAGCGCAGGATCATTCCCAGTCGCTCGACGACGGCGGCTTTTTCTCCCTGAACGACGTTATCATGGCCGGCAGGCAACAGCTCACCCGCTCCGAGCATCTCTTGGCTGCCGACACGCGCCGCAACGTCCGCAACCTACTCGCGAGCGCCAAGTTGCTCGTACTCGTCGTCATCGTCTCGCTCGCCATGGGCGTTGCCGCTTGGGCGTTTTTGGCCTCGCTGAATATCGCGACCGATTATCGCGAGCACCACGCATGGATTTACGCGCTGCTTCCCGTTGTGGGCATGGCCACCGCGTGGGTCTACAAGAACCACGGCCTTGCCGCCAAACGAGGTAACAACCTGGTCATCGACTCCGCTCTGGGCACACGCCTCATCCATATGCGCATGGCCGTCCTCACCTTCGTCTGCTCCACGCTCACGCACCTAACGGGCGGATCGGCCGGTCGCGAGGGAGCCGCGGTTCAGATTGGCGGCACCATCGCCAGCAACATCTCGAGCCTCGCCCACCTCAAAAAGCATGATCACCACGACCTCATGCTCGCCGGCATCTCGTCAGCCTTTGGCGCCGTATTCGGCTCGCCCCTTGCCGGAGCTTTCTTTGGCATGGAGATGTGCTTTATCGGCAAGATCGACTACACCGCGGGCATCTACTGCCTGGTCGCCTCGTTTACCGGCTACTTCACATCACTCGCCCTGGGTACCGAGTACGAAGCGAATGTCATCGCCAGCGTTCCCAACATGACACCACGGACGGTTGTCATCGTTGTTATCAGCGCCATTATCTTCGGTTTGACGGCACGCCTCTTTGCCTGGTCGGTTCGAACCGTCAAGAGCCTGTACGGTCGCTTTATCACCAACTACCTTGCTCGCGCACTCGTGGGCGCGCTCGTGGTGCTCGCGGCCTACGCGGTGCTCGACGCCTGGAAGTATGCCGGCCTTGCCACCTGGCTCTCGGGCGCCGGGTTCGCCGGTAACACGACCCTTGCCGACGCAGCCATCAAGCTCGTGGTGACGGCGCTCACCCTGGGTGCCGGCTTCCAAGGCGGCGAGGTCACGCCCCTGTTTGGCATCGGTGCGGCGCTCGGCGGCTGGATCGGTTGCCTCGTCGGAATCGACCCCAGCTTTCTGGCGGCGCTGGGCATGCTCGGCGTGTTCTGCGCCGGTCTCAACGTGCCCATCACCACCTGCATGATGGCCATCGACCTGTTCCACGGCACGGCAGCCGGGTTCTTTGTCATCGTGGCCTTTATCAGCTATCTCGTCGGCGGGCACCGCGGCGTGTACCCCGCTCAGCGCATCATCTCACCCAAGCGCCGTTCGCTTATTGTGGATGAGGGCGGTACGGTAGCGGATGCTATCGAGCGCCACAACGACCTGATAGAGTAGACGTTAGCATTCGCCGTGCAGCCACAATCAGGGGCAATTCGACCTGAGCGCGACCGCACCGTCACGTCATACGCCGGGAGTCGCCCCATGCACGCAACTGATTTTGGTCGCACGCTCATCATCGCCAACCCAGCCGCCCAGTCGGGTGCTGCGCTCGAAGTTGCCGAGCGCCTGCAGCGCTTTTTGGATATGACCGCGCGCGCATCCCAGTTTGACTTGGTGCTGACCGAACGCGCGGGGCACGCCAAGGAACTGGCCGCACAGGCTCAGGGCTACCGCACGGTTATCGCACTCGGCGGCGACGGCGTGATCCACGAGGTCGTCAATGGCTTGATGGCGCAAGAAGAGGCGGTTCGACCGGCGCTTGCCGTCCTGCCCGTAGGCTCCGGCAATGATTTTGCCCAAACACTCGGCATTGACGATTTCTCAGGCAAGGATTTTGGCGCGCTGCTCACCTGCAAGCTGCAGCGTCAGGACATCGGGCGCATTCGCTCGTGGAGCCCTGCGAGCGGCAGCGGTGAGGCTTCCGTTGAGTACTACGACCAGACACTTTCGGTCGGCATCGATGCCGCCATTGGCCTGGGCACCACCGAGCTGCGCAAAAAGACCGGCTTGACGGGCGCGCCGCTCTACACCCTCTCGGGACTTGAGCAGTTTGGCCTACGCTATCGCAACTACCCCATGGCAGTCAGCTTTGACGGGGTGCCCGCCGAGCGCGTGAGGGCGATCATCATGGCCATCCAGCTGGGCCCCACGTATGGCTCGGGCTATCGCATCTGCCCCGATGCCGATCCCTGTGACGGCATCCTCGACGTCTGCTACGCCTGCGGCCCCGTCCCTCGTGCGGTCGCCCTGCCCATGTTCCTTTCGGCCAAGGACGGCCACCACACCAAGCTGCCGCCGGTTCGCATGCGCCACTGCCGCCATGCCGAGCTCACGTTCGAGGAGCCCGACTACCCCATCCAGGCCGACGGCGAGCCCATCGTCGCCTCGCGCATCGAGGTGAACATCCTCGCCGGCGCCCTCCACGTCTGGCACCCCACCCGCTAGCCCCACCTAAGTTGCGGTGAAATAGGGACTGTTTATGCAGCTAAAGCCGCAAAACAGTCCCTATTTCACCGCAACTTATTGAAAAGAACATTCCTCCCCGCCCGGCTTACGACGGTTGGCCTTTTTAATCGCATTGAAGTGCTTGTCGTTGAGCCTCCGCTGGCGAGAACGCTGAGGCACTTTGGTCTTTACGCGTCGGCGCGGCGGACGGCCACGACGTTCAAGCTCTGCCCTCAGCTTACGCAGACAGCTCGCACGGTTCTGGAACTGACTGCGGCTCTCGCGCGCCGTCACGACAATCCCCGAAGGGATATGTTTCATGCGCACCGCCGAGTCCGTCGTGTTCACGCCCTGTCCGCCCGGACCCGTCGCGCGAAACACCTGTACCTCGCAATCGCGCGCCAGCTCCTCGACCGACATCTCGGCATAGCGCGCATACTCGCGCCATCCCATCTTGTTCTCATCCATATCAACACCTCCCCTCATACAAAAAATGTGACAAAGGGACAGTCCCTTTGTCACATCGCATACCAATCGCTTGTGTTGCGCGCTTAGGTGAAGGTGATCTCGCCGTTCTCGCAGTCCATATCGGCGATACGGGCCAGACTCTCAACGCGGAAGCCGCGTTTGCGGAGCTTGTCGCCGCCGCCCTGGAAGCCCTTCTCGACGGCGATGCCAATGCCGGCAACCTCGGCGCCCGCAGCCTCGCAGATCTTAATAAGACCCTCAAGCGCGCAGCCGTTGGCCAGGAAGTCGTCGATAATCAGGACCTTATCGCCCTCGGACAGGAAGCGCTTGCCCACGATGACCGGGTACTCCTTCTGCTTGGTAAAGGAGTAGATGGTCGTGGCATACTGCTCGCCGTCGAGGTTGATGGACTGTGCCTTCTTGGCAAAGACCACCGGCACGCCACCAAAATGCTGAGCCGCGATGCAGGCCATGCCAATGCCCGAAGCCTCGATCGTCAGGATCTTGTTGATCTCGACGCCCTCGAACAGACGGGCCCACTCGGCACCCATGTGGTCGAACAGCTCAACGTCGCACTGGTGGTTGAGGAAGGCATCAACCTTAAGGACGTTACCGGCCTTTACGATGCCGTCATGGCGAATACGATCCTCAAGCTCCTGCATGGCGCAACCCCTTCTCGCGGCAACGATGCCGCGCGATTAATAAACGTTGTTCGATAGTCTACCACGGACCGACCCCCGCCCGCCCCACAAGCCGTATCGCACCATAAAGCTGCAAGACCAGTAGATAGGCCCGATCCGTGGCAAGCCTGCCCCCACAAGCTAATGGCGGGAGCGCATCCTCACCAAACGCACCATGGCAAGCGCAAAGCCCACGGCTGCCACGGCCATCAACACATAGAACACCGAGCGAAAGCCGAACAGGAACACATCCGGACGTCCTGCAACAAAACTGGTCACGGCCTCGCCCATCGCCACGCTCATCTGCCCATACAGGATATTCGACGCCACCGTAATGCCGAGTGCCATGCCGGCGTAGCGCGCCAAGCTGCCCAAGCTGCCCGCAAAACCGAGCGCCTCGCGCGGGGCCGAACCCATATACAGCGAGTTGTTGGGGCTCTGGAAAATCGACGTACCGCACGACATAAATGCGACGCAGCACACGATCACGGGGATGGAAGAGTGCTCGTCGAGCGTGCTTACCGCAAAAAGACCGCATACGTACACGCCCAGGCCGACCGCCGTGGGGCCCTCGCAGCCAACACGGTCCGAAACCGTACCCGAAAGCGGGCCGATAAAGGCATTCACCATCGGCAGCGCCAAAAAGAGTAGTCCAGAGATATCAGAACCAAAGCCGTGGGCGTCCTGAAAATAGAACGGCAGAATAAACTCGGATGCGCCAATGCCAACGAACACGATGAGCATGCAGGCAAGGTTGATGGTGAAGGCCGAATTTGCAAAGCAGCGACGAGCGGCCTCGGCAAGGGGCATGGGGCGTTCGCCGGCCTCTGGCCTAACATGCGGCAGCGTGTAGAGTCCCACGATAAACGAGATCACGCCAATGGGCAGGTTGATGAGGAAGATGCTCTCCCAGGGAAAGCTTGCCACCAGCATGCCACCGAGCACGGGGCCACACATCATGCCGAGGGCCACAAAGGTCGCGAGAATACCCATGGCACGACCGCGCTCGCGCGCCGGAAACGACTCGGTGATGATACCCATATTGTTGGCCATGGCCGCCGCGCAACCGACGCCCTGAACAATGCGTGCCAGGATAAGAACCTCGAGCGAACCCGACAGGCCGCACAGCAGCGAACCGACCGAAAAGACGATGACGCCCAGCTGGAACACATTCACCTTGCCGCGCACGTCGCCCAGACGGCCAAACGGCAACATAGCCACGCAAGTCGCAAGCAGATACACCGAGCTTACCAGCTGAATGCGATCGAGGCCCACGCCCAGCTCCTTTTGCATCACGGGCAGCGCCACGGTCACGACGGTCGAATCCAGACACACCATAAACGTCATGATGAGCACGGTAAACAGAATCGCCCACTTGTTCTTGCCATGGGTGTCGCCCTCTAGGGCAATGTGCTCGCGGCGCAGCTGCTCTGCAGTTTTCTCCATATCCATCCTTTCGAGTGGCCCAACGCAAAAAACGGGGCCCCAATCGCCTACAAACAGCCGCGATTGGGGTCCCGCCTACGGAATCGAAACTAATGGTCACCAAAGCTTTCCGCCAGCATCGGCACCTTGTACGGAGCTAGCCTAGCACTGCTCGAGCGCCTGCTCAAGGTCGGCAATCAGATCGGCCGTGTCCTCGAGGCCGCACGACAGGCGCACCATGTCGGCGGAGATGCCACAGGCGATGAGCTCCTCATCGTTCATCTGGCGATGCGTGGCATTAGCGGGATGCAGGCAGCAAGTGCGGGCATCGGCCACGTGTGTGGCGATCTGGGCGAGCTTGAGGCTCTTCATAAAGGTCTCGGCCGCCGCGCGACCACCGTTAAAGCCAAAGCTCACAACGCCGCAGGTACCGTTGGGCATGTACTTCTGAGCGATGTCATAGTACTTATCGCCCTCCAGGCCCGGATAGCTCACGAAGCGTACCTTGGGATGGCTCTGCAGGAACTTGGCAACGGCCAGGCCGTTCTCACAGTGACGCGGCATGCGCACGTGCAGGCTCTCGAGCGAGCTGTTCAGGAAGAAGGCCGCCTGCGGGTTCTGCATGGGGCCGAGGTCGCGCATGAGCTGAGCGGTGGCCTTGGTAATGAAGGCACCCTCACGACCGAACTTCTCGGCATAGGTCACGCCGTGGTAGCTCTCGTCGGGCGTGGTAAGACCCGGGAACTTGTCCGCATGGGCCATCCAGTCAAACTGGCCGTGGTCGACGATCACGCCGCCCAGGTAGGCAGCATGTCCATCCATGTACTTGGTGGTGGAGTGCGTGACGATGTCGGCGCCCCACTCAAAGGGACGGCACATCACGGGAGTCGGGAAGGTGTTGTCGACCATCAGCGGCACGCCGTGGTCATGTGCGGCCTTGGCAAAGCGCTCAATATCGAGCACGGCAAGGGCGGGGTTTGCGATCGTCTCGCCAAAGACGAGCTTTGTGTTGGGCTGAAAGGCAGCCTCCAGCTCCTCATCGGTGCAGTCGGGGGCGACGAACGTGCAGGTCACGCCCATGCGGCCCATGGTGTGGGCGAGCAGGTTATACGTACCGCCGTAAATGGCAGAGCTTGCGACCACGTGATCGCCGGCACCGGCAACGTTAAAGATCGCGAGGAAGTTCGCAGCCATGCCCGAACTCGTGAGCATCGCTGCGGTGCCGCCCTCCATCTCGCAGATCTTGGCGGCAACCAGATCGCACGTGGGGTTCTGCAGACGGCTGTAGAAGTAGCCCGACTCCTCTAGGTCAAACAGCTTGCCCATGTGCTCGGACGTGTCGTACTTCCACGTGGTGGACTGGTAGATGGGCACCTGGCGCGGCTCCGCATCTCCCGGGTGATAGCCGCCCTGAACACATGTGGTACCGATGGTCTGTTCGCTCATATCTAGCTCCCTTGCCTGGGTTACGTTTTATTCGGTTCACGATACCGCTACCCTGCACCCCTCTCAACCCATCCCCAAGGTAGGTTATAGGACAAATTGATCAGGGGTATTTATCTCAAGCCTTGGGCATTTGCTCGATAGATAAAAACGAGACATACATGAAGCTCTCGATGATTACACGCACCGTCACGGGTACCATAGGCGGGTACACCGTGACCAAGGAGACAACGATGAAGCAAATCGATACTGCCCAGCTCGACATCACCGCCTGTCAGGCTCAAGCTGCCGAATACCACGCCCGTGGCTTTAACTGCGCCCAGGCCGTCGCCTGCACGCTCGCGCCCGCCGTCGGGCTCGACCCCCAGACCGCCTTTACCCTCACCGAGGGCTTTGGCGCCGGCATGGGCGGCATGACCGAAACCTGCGGCGCCATCTCGGGCGCTGTTGCCATCATGGGCTTTGTAATGAGCGACGGCATGGAGAACCCCAAGACCAAAGGCCAGACCTACAAGCTGTCGCGCGAGATTGCCAAGCGATTTGGCGAGAAGAACACGACGACCGTCTGCGGCACGCTCAAGGGCATCGGATCGGATAAGGGTCCGCTCCGCAGCTGCCCCGGCTGTATCGACGATGCCGTCGAGATCGCCTGCGATGTGCTAAAGCAGCTCGCCGAGTAAACGGCAGCAACAGAAAAACGACGGCCGGCGCGCTTGGGATCCATCCAAAAGCACGCCGGCCGTCGCCGTTAGAACTCTGCAAATTCGGGAGCGCCGACCTCAATCTCCTCACGACCCGCCATAAGCTCGCGCATCTTGGCGCAAAACGGCTCCTGCTCCCCCGCCTTAAACACCAAGTGAAGTGTCACGGCATCCGCGTAATCGGTATCCGAAACCTTGGCACCCGAATCCTGCGCCAAACGAAGCACTTGCTCGTACTGCGGATAGGCCACATGCACGTCAACAGGCACGACACTCGTCATCTCGACGATCTGCCCGGCCTCCTGAGCCGCGGCCACCGCCGCCTGCGTCGCCGCGGTATAGGCGCGCACCAAGCCACCAGGTCCCAACAGCGTGCCACCAAAATAGCGCGTCACCACGCAGCAAACATTTTTGAGCCCCGCACCGCGCAGCACCTCGAGCGTCGGCATCCCGCTCGTGCGGCTCGGCTCACCATCATCGCTCTGGCGTTCGCGTCCATCGACCAAAATCCACGCGGGAACATTGTGCCGAGCGTCGTAATGACGCTTGCGAACCATCTCGATAAAGGCATTCGCCTCATCCTCGGACTCAATATGGACCAGCTGCGCAATAAACCGGCTCTTGCGGTCCACAAACTCGCCCGAAGCCTCAATATTCGATTGCAGAGTAAAATAGCTGTCCAACAAAGCCCCTCAACAAAACTAAGCGCGGCAACAAACAGCCTCAATAATACGGCAAAGGCCGTACCGGTAACCCCGGTAAATAGAACGGCAACACCGATGATTCCGTAAACGAAAGCGAGAACCCGTCAGCGCGAGCAAGGTGCCTTGAAAGACGAGGGCATTGACCTCATGGTCATGCCCGAAGGCTTGAAAGGCAGATTGCCGCGCTGACGGGTTCGCAGCGTCAACATAGTTGCCAAGTGGGCCTATAAGCCGGGTTCTGTCGTGAACGGTCATTTATCTTGTCTGCACGTTACCGTGCAGCTCCACGCACGCTACCCGAACGCGGACCGGGCCGGCCCATAGCGTTCCTATTCGCGCTTGCTCCGGATGGGGCTTGCCAAGCCGCCGTGTTGCCACGACGCTGGTGGTCTCTTACACCACCGTTTCAGCTTTTCCCTTTACGCCTTGCGGCGCAGGTGGGAGTCTTCTTTTCTGCGGCGCTTTCCGTCGGATCGCTCCGCCCGGCCGTTAGCCGGCATCCCGCCCTCTGGAGCCCGGACTTTCCTCACGCGTACTGCAAGCAGCACATCGCGCGACCGTCTGGCCCACTCAGCAGTGCAAGAGTGTAACACACCGTTGCCGCAGGCAATGGCACAACGCAAACGTTCGACACGATAAACCAAGAACCGCCATGCGTTACAATGGTCCTGTCGATGGGCAACGTCGTCAGTCGAGACGCGACCGCGCTCCGCACCCCTCCGTCTACTCGGTGCGTTCCCGCCTCCTCCCCGAGGCGGGATGTCGGCATTTTTCACGCACCGACAATCCAATAGCAAACAGACAACCCGGGCAGCATTGCGCACGGGTAGCATCGCGCGCCTCAGCAGCAAATGCAAAAAGGGACCCGTCCATTGCGGACGGATCCCTTAAAACAAGTGATCGTCAAACCGATTTACTCGGCGTCGGTCGCCTCGTCCTTCTTCTCGGAAGGCAGCGGGGTAACCTCGATCTCGACACCCAGAGTCTCAGCAGCGGACTTCATGGACAGGGAGATACGACGACGGTCGAGGTCGATCTCCATGACCTTGACCTGAACCTTGTCGCCCACGTGGGTGACCTGAGAAGGCTGGTCGACGTGCTTGTTGGCCATCTCGGAGATGTGCACCAGGCCCTCGATGCCCTCGCCCAGGTCGACGAAAGCGCCGAACGGGACAAGCTTGGTCACAGTGCCCTCGACGATAGCGCCGACGGGGTACTTCTTGACCAGTGCGCGCCACGGATCCTCGGTGGTCTGCTTGAGACCAAGGGAGATGCGCTCGCGGTTGAGATCGACGTCGAGAACCTCGACCTCGACCTCCTGGCCGACCTTGACAACCTCGGAAGGATGGTTGACGTGGTTCCAGGAGAGCTCGGAGATGTGGATGAGGCCGTCGATACCGCCGAGGTCGACGAAGGCGCCGAAGTCGACGATGGAGGAAACGGTGCCCTGGAGACGCATGCCAGACTTGAGCTTGGACAGGATCTCGGAGCGCTCGGCCTTACGGGACTCCTCGAGCACGACGCGACGGGAGAGGACGACGTTGTTGCGGTTGCGGTCCATCTCAATGACGCGGGCCTCGATGCGGGTGCCCATGTAGGAGGTGAGGTCCTTGACGCGACGGAGGTCGACGAGGGAAGCGGGCAGGAAGCCACGCAGGCCGATGTCGAGGATCAGGCCGCCCTTGACAACCTCGATAACCTCGCCCTCGACGTTCTCGCCGGAGTTGAACTTCTCCTCGATGCGGTTCCAAGC
>CAJLVJ010000033.1 GCA_905210085.1 uncultured Collinsella sp.
GGTCACCCACGTCATCACCTACTCGACCATCAAGGCCAAGCAGGCCATCAACGACGCCGCGCGCGTTCTGGATTACCCGGTCTACATGGGCCAGCGCCTGTCCAAGATGGTCTCGAGCGATCCCAAGGTCAAGCTCAAGCAGGTGCTCGAAAAGCAACCCGGCAAAGAGGATCTGTTTAACCCCGACTTTGCCGAGGCCTATAAAAAGGACGACGACGCCCGCCGCATCATCGACACGGCGCTCTCGATCGAGGGCCTCACCCGTGGTGAGGGTGTGCACGCGTGCGCCGTTCTGATCTGCCGCGACCCCGTCAACGAGCACGTGCCCACCAAGCTCGACACCAAGGGCGGCGTCGAGATTACCCAGTACGAGGGCCATACCGTTGCCGACATGGGCCTGCTCAAGATGGACTTCCTGGGCCTGCGCACGCTGACGGTTATCTCCAAGGCCAAGGCAAACATCAAAAAGAACTTCGGCATCGACATCAAAGAGGAAGAGATCCCCTTTGACGATCCCGAGATCTTTAAGCTCATGGGCTCCGGCCACACCGCCGGCGTCTTCCAGGTCGAGTCCGCCGGCATGACGGCCACGATCAAGAACATGAAGCCCACCGAGTACAAGCACGTCGTGGCATTGATCGCCCTGTACCGCCCGGGCCCGCTGGGCGCCGGCATGGTTTCGTCCTACATCAACCGTATGAACGGCAAGGAGCCGGCCGTCTCCTATGACGACCGTCTGGACGACATCCTGGGCGAAACCTACGGCACCATGGTCTACCAGGAGCAGGTTATGCTCATCTCCGTCGAGATGTGCGGCTTCTCCAAGGGCGAATCGGACTCGCGTATCCGTAAGCCCGTGGCTAAGAAAAAGATCAAGCTGCTCACGTCGACGGTGCTCCACTGGGAGGATGGCTCGGACGAGACTACCTACGACCACTGGATGAACGGCGCCATCAAGAACAACTACACGCGCGAGGTCGCCCAGAAGATTTGGGACGATGTTCTCGAGTTCGCATCTTACGCCTTTAACAAGTCGCACTCCGCCGGCTACGCCATCTTGGTTATGCAGACAGCGTGGCTCAAGGCGCACTATCCGCACGAGTACATGGCGGCCGTTCTGACGTCCTACACGGGCAAGACCGACAAGATCGTTCACTACGTCTCGGCATGCCGTCACGACGGCATCCCCGTGCTGTCGCCAGATGTCAACGAGTCCGGTACCGAGTTCACGGCCACCAAGGAGGGCGTGCGCTTTGGTTTGGCCGGCATCCGCGGCGTGGGCACCGGCGTGGCGCAGGCGATTATCGCCGAGCGCGAGGCGGGCGGTCCGTTTAAGACGCTGCACGACTTTGTCGAGCGCGTGGACTCGAGCCAGGCCAACCGTCGCGTGATCGAATCGCTGATCAAGGCAGGCGCCTTCGACTCCACGGGGTATCCGCGTCGCCAGATGATGCACTTTGTGGACAAGAACAATCCCGAGAACATCATCGATGCCGCGGTAAAGCGCCAAAAGGATCGCGCGAGCGGTCAAACGTCGTTCTTCGACATGTTTGGCGACGTCGAGGGCTCGGGCTTTGAGGTGAGCGTGCCCGATCCGGACGGCCAGGAGTGGGACCGCCACCTTAAGCTGAGCCAGGAGAAGGAGGTTCTGGGCATCTATGTCTCGGACCATCCGCTGCGCCCGTTTGAGTATGCGCTAGCCAAGGCGCGCGACTTCTCGTTCTCGCAGATCGACACCGGCTACGAGGTTCAGAATCCTACGGGCGGCACCATCAACCAGGAGATTCCCGAGGGCAAGGCGCTGTGGTGGGCCGGCATGGTCTCGAGCGTGTCCAAGCGCGTGACCAAAAACGGCGACCCCATGGGCATCGTGCAGCTCGAAGACATGGAAGGCGAGGCCACGGTCGTGGTGTTCCCCAAGACCTACAAGGAGGCCGAGGGGTATCTGTACGGCGAGGTCGATCCCGAGACCGGCGCGCAGCTGTCCGACGCGTTTGTGCGCATTAAGGGCAAGCTCGAGCGCTCGGACCGCGGCGACCAGATCATCGCGCAGGAGATTGTGCCGCTGGAGCTTAGCGAGGAGAAAAACAAGCCCAAGGTCTTTGAGGTCATGGTGCCCAACAGCCGCTTTAGCCAGGGCAATATGGCGCGCCTGGCCACGGTGCTCACCACCAACCCGGGCGGCGACCGCGTGGAGATCTTTATTGAGCAAGTCGACGGGCGCGTGCTGCGTGCCGAGGTGCCGGCCAAGGTCAATGCACGCTCGATTCCGCTGCTGGCAGAGGCAAAGGCCATCGTCGGCAACCAAGGCCGCGTGACGGTTATCTAAGCTACCCCGGGTGAGATTGGAGGAAGTGATGGCGCAGGGGACGTTTGTGCAGGCGCTTCGCAAAGAGGCGGCGTTGAGCGGCACCTTTATGAAGGGGCGTTCGCTCATGCTCAACAGCGCCGTGCTGTCGATCGAGGACAGCGGCTCGCGCTTCTCCAAAAACGTGACGGTTGAGGGCTCGGTGCGCGGTTCGCGCGGCGACCTGTACAAGACGCACGTGGCGCTCGACATGGACGAGCACGAGGTGATCGACTACGACTGCGATTGCCCCGCTGCCTATCGCTACCCCGGCATGTGCAAGCACGCTATTGCCACGGCTCTGGCGTATTTGGATGCCAGCGGCGCCGAGCCCGTCGAAGGTTTGCGCACGCCGGTCCGCACGTTTACGGCGCAGCCGAAACAGCCCGCGCGCACCGCGCCCAAAGCGACGGCCGTCAATCCCAACTTTCCCTTTCCGGCGCCCGTCCCCACGAGTCCCAGCCTCATGGCGGCGCTCTCCGATCTTTCGGACGCGCGCATGGATGAGCTGGCGAGCATGCGCCGCAAGCTCGCCAACAGTGTGGATCCCGATGCCCCCAAGGCGGTGTTGGAGCCCTCGCTGGTGCCGTACTACAATCCGCTGTTCGCCGACCGCTTTAGCTGGGCGCTCGAGTTCCGCATTCGCTGCGGTTCGGTGTCCTACGTGGTCAAGGATATCGACGGCATGGCCGATGCCTACGTGCGCGGCGGCACGTTTTCCTATGGCAAGAAACTCACGTTTGTCCATACGCCCGAAGCCTTCGAAGACGTGTCGACAAAGCTGCTCAACCTTGTCGTGACGACAGTTGCCTATCTCGATGACATCACAAGCTCGCGTTCGGCGTCGTACGACTTTGCCCGCAGCGGTTTTGTCGCCGTGCGTCAGTTGCCGCTGTCCGAGCATAGCATCGTATATGTGCTGGACCTGTTGCGCGGCCAGAGCATCTCTTTTGAGCCCGCCTGGTCGCGGGGGACGACGACGCATCGCACCTATGACGTGGCGGTTGAGATGCCTCCGGAAGGGGAGGACGAGGCGCTGTCTAAGCGCCCACCGCTCCTTGCCGCCAAAATCGCGCCGGCGGCTGGTGGCAGCTACGATCTACGCCTGCCGGCCGATGCATACTGCTTTGCTTCGGGCGACGTTGCCTATCTGGTCGACACCCGCCGTGCGCGCCGCGCCGATGTGGCGTTTGCCCAGCATGCGGCACCGTTTCTATCGCGCTTACTGCCCTGTCGCACGCCGATCCATATCGCTGTCGACCAGGTGGGGGAGTTCTGTCGTATGGCGCTGCCCATTTTGCGCGACTATACCGACCTTGCCGCGCCCGCCGCGCTCGATACCGTGGCGCCCGAGCCGAGCTTTGCTATGGCGATCGGCGTCGACGATGGGCTTGTGACCTGCAAAATTACGGTTACCTACGGCGACTGGTCGGCAGACCTCTTTAGTCTGGGCGCTCCGGGCAGTCTCTTCGAAGAGCAACGCCCCGGCGTGCCGCCCCGCGACGAGGTGGCAGAGTTTCGTGTTATGGACACGGCGGCCCTGTACTTCGATTTCTACGAGGGCGGTCTGGCGTTTGAGGAGCGCGATGACGAGAGCTTGTTCTGCCTGCTGACCGAGGGCCTGTCTGCCCTGTCCGAGCTTGGTGAGGTCATGCTCAGCGACCGCCTGCGCCAGGTCTCGGTCCGCCCCGCGCCCAAGCTCTCGGTTCGCGCGACCGTCAAGAGCAATCTGCTCGACGTCGAACTGGGCGCGAGTGGGCTTTCGGCCGCGGACCTTGCCATCTACCTCGACTCCTACAAGCGTCACCAGACGTTTGCGCGCCTTACGTCCGGCGACATCATTCGTTTGGACGAGGGTGCCCGAGCCGCGTTTGGCCTCGCCGAGGACCTGGGTGTCGATGCCGTTGACCTGCTCGACGGCGTGTCGCTTCCCGCGTCGAGTACCCTATTCGTCGATAGCATGCTCGCGCGCACGCCCGCGCTCGAGGCCGATCGTGACGCCGCGTTCCGCCGCACCGTCGAGCGCTTGGATGCGCTCGGCAAGATGGACTTTACGGTGCCGGTCTCGCTCAAGGCAACGATGCGCGGCTACCAGGTCGACGGCTACCAGTGGCTTGGCTCGCTCGAACACCTCGGCCATGGCGGCATCTTGGCCGACGATATGGGCCTGGGCAAAACACTCCAGATGATCGCGCATATCCTGGCGCGCGTGGAGGCGGGGGGCACTAAACCCACGCTTGTGGTGTGTCCCGCGTCGCTTGTGTACAACTGGACCGCCGAGCTGGAGCGCTTCGCCCCGTCGCTCGATGTGTGCGCCATTGTGGGCGCCAAGGCGCAGCGCCGCGTGCAGATCGCCGGCGTGGCCGAGCATAACGTGGTCGTGACGTCGTATGACCTTATGCGGCGCGATATCGACGAGTACGTCGAGCAGGACTTTGCCCGCGTGGTGCTCGATGAGGCCCAGTACATTAAAAACCCGCTCACCCAGGTGGCGCGCGCCGCAAAGCGCCTGCCTGCCGGCGTGCGCTTTGCCCTGACGGGCACGCCCATCGAAAACCGCCTATCCGAGCTCTGGAGCATCTTCGACTTTTTGATGCCGGGCTTACTTGGCACGCGCGAGTCGTTTGCCAAGCGCTTCGAAAGCCCAGTCGAGCACGCCGAGGGCGACAGCGCCGCCCGCCTGCAGGCGCTCGTGTCGCCGTTTGTGCTGCGCCGCGTCAAGGAAGACGTGGTGGCAGACCTGCCCGAGAAGATCGAGGACACTGTCATGGCGCAGCTTGCCGGCGAGCAGCGCAAGCTTTACCTGGCAAACCAGGACCGCATCGCCCAGCAGGTGCAGCACCGCGAGGCATCCGAGTTTAAGAAAGACAAGCTCAAGGTGCTTGCCGAGCTCACCAAGTTGCGTCAGATCTGCTGCGACCCGCGTCTGCACTACGAGGATTACAAGGCGGGGAGCGCCAAACTCGATACGTGCATGGAGCTCGTGCACGGCGCACTCGACGGCGGACATCGCATCCTGTTGTTCAGCCAGTTTACGGGTATGCTCGATATTATCGGTAAGCGCCTGGCCAAGGAGGACATCGCCTTCCTTAAGCTCACGGGCGCTTCGTCTAAGGAGAGCCGCGCCAAGATGGTCGCGCAGTTCCAAGCGGGCGAGGTTCCGGTCTTTTTGATTTCGCTCAAGGCGGGCGGCGTGGGCCTTAACCTGACGGCTGCCGACGTGGTCATCCACTACGACCCGTGGTGGAACGTGGCGGCGCAGGACCAAGCAACTGATCGTGCACACCGTATTGGTCAGCAACATACCGTGACCGTGTACAAGCTCATCGCCAAGGACACGATCGAGGAACGCATTATGCAGATGCAGGAGTCCAAACGCGACCTGGTCAACAGCGTGCTCGGCGGCGACGGCATCTCGTCGGCGCTGTTTACCCGCGAAGATGTTCTGGCGCTGCTGGGCGGCGACAGTCGCTAGCCGCGCGCGGGGTGGGACTGCTGGAGTGGGCAGGACGGTCGACGCATTTTGGCCCGACCGCTTGCCTGGTCCGTTATGTGTTCATTTGCAATGCCGTGGATGGTTTGTCTGCCTTTGGGCATAAGAACCATCAAGAACATTGGCACATCAGCAAAGGAGAACATCATGGCGAAATTCTTTAAGGACCCCGACGGCAAGCTCATCGCCGCCCTTGGCGACGACGTTGCGACCCCTGCCGGTTGCACGGAACTGACTGCAAACACCGAGGACGCGGCGCACGAGAAGCACGTGCCTGTTGTCGAGACCGAGCGTGACGGTCACGTGATTCGCGCACGCGTTGGCTCGGTCGAGCACCCCAGCCTGCCCGAGCACTACATTGAGTGGATCGCCCTTGAGGCCGAGGGCCGCTTGGAGGTCCATTACCTTGAGCCCGGCATGAAACCCGCGACGTTTTTCGCGGGCGGCTCCAAGACCGGTACCGTCTATGCCTACTGCAACCTGCACGGGCTGTGGTCCGCGACATTCTAGGAGCGCGCTCCCGCTCGGGGTATCATAGTTAGCATATGCACATGCAAGCGCCGACTGCATTATGCGGCCGGCGCTTTTACTACGATTTCGATGGTTTACGACGGAAAGGGCTGAGCCATGAAGCTCGCGCTTGCACAGATCGATATGCGCCTGGGTGATATTGAGGGTATTTGCGGCCGCATCGAGGACCAGGCTCGTCTGGCCCGCGAGCGCGGGGCGCGCGTGCTGTGCGTTCCGGCTCCGCTCTTTATGGGCGCCATGCCCGGTGGCCTGGTGGGCGCTGCCGACTTTGAGCACGACGTGCTTGCCGGTTTGACTGGTGTCGCCGAGCGTATCCAGGAGCTTGACATGATCTGCATCGTGCCCGCGGCGGTTTCGTTTGAGGGCCAGCCGCTGCTCGACTACATGATGCTCAAGGACGGTCATGTGGTGCCGGCGCGTTCGAGCATTGCCCTGCAGCGTGGCGAGAACAACGACACACGTTGGGCGCCGCCGGTGTTCGACGTGGACGGCGTGCGCATCGCCGTGATTTTTGACTTGGACCGCGAACTCGAGATGTTGCCGACCGGTGTTGACCTCATTGCGTATTTCCAATTCAACGCGTTTGACATGACCGACCGCGAGACTGCCGCCATTGCCGCCGTTCGCAGCGGCGCCTACCGCAAGATCGCATCCAAGCGCAGCGTGTGGTTTGCCTGCATGGCGCCGGTCGGTGCCTTTGACGAGTCGGTGTATACCGGCGGTTCGTTTGTGCTCGACGACTGCGGTCGCGTGGTGGCCCAGGCACCGTGTTTTGAGGAGAGCCTGCTGGTTCAGGAGATTCAGCGCGGCGTGATGCTCGATGCCCTGGAAGATCACGAACTGCCCGAGTTCCGTTCCGAGGAGTGGCTGTGGCAGGCGCTGGTGCTCGCCGTGCGCGACAACGCCCGAGCCCACGGTGTGTCGCGTGCTGTGGTGGCACTCGAGGGTGACTTGCCGTCGTCTTTGCTGGCGGCGCTGGCCGTCGACGCTCTGGGCCCGCGCAACGTGATTGGCCTGGTGCTGGGGCGCAACCGTATCTTTACGCCGGCGCAGGAAGAGGCCGAGGCTGCCCGCTGCGCCGCCGTCCGCGCCATCGCCGAGCGTTTGCACATTCGCACCGTCGAGCGCGATGCACCGGATGCGGCGCGTGTGCTCGATCGCGACGTGTCGGCGGGCGATGCCGAGCGTCTGCGCTCGCGCACGTTGGGCCTCATGCTGGAGGACACGGCGCTCGAGCTGGGTGCGATGGCGCTGAGCTCGCTGTCCAAAACCGAGTACGCGCTGGCGGCGCCGGCGCTTTGCGGCGGCTACCAGGGCGACTTTGCGCCCTTTGGCGATGTGTACCTGTCGACGCTTGAGTTTGTGGCGCGTGTGCGCAACCGCACGTCTGCCGTGGTGCCCCAAGAGCTCGTGACGCTCAACGCGGTGGAAGATTGTATGGAGCGCGTGCTGGCGCAAGCGCTCTCGACGCTCGACGGTCCGGTCGATATGCTCGACCGCGCGGCACAGCTGCTCGGCGGGCTTGAGCCGGGTGAGGTCGATGGCGCGCTCGAGGCGCACGTGGACCGCAATCGATCTTTCGACGACATCCCGATGGCCGCTGGCAAGCCTGAGGCTTGCTCGCTGCTGCTGATGCTCGTTCGACAGGGTGAGGCTGCCCGCCGCATGTTGCCGATGGCGCCGATCGTCTCGGCCCGTTCGTTTGCCGAGCGTGCCTGGCCGTATATGCTCGCGTGGTCCGACCTGGGGCTGAGCGGCAAGGAGCGCATGACGGTCGATTCGCTGGCTCGCGCCGAGGTGCGTCGTTTTGCCGACGAGGATACGAGCGAGCGCGTGCGAAACGAGATGATGGGCGTGCTGGGCGAGCTGCTGGGTATTTCGCCCGAGCAAATGGAGGAGCTGCGCTCTGAGGACGGTCAGCGTCGTTTGCACGAGGGAATGAAAAAGTTCGAGGGCGAAGTTCAGGACGCCATCGATAAGATGATGGGCGGTCAGGGCGGACCGCAGGGCGGGCCCCAGGGCGGACCGATGCCGCATCCGCCGGTGGACCCGAGGCAGTTCCCGTTCTTCTCTCAGAACTAGACTGGGGGTAGGAATCGCTCCAACCCCGACACTTCAACTAAGCATCTTGGCCCCGTTGTGTTATTCTAGAACAGACGTTCGTGAATGATGCGCGGGGCCTTGTCTTGCGCTGTGCTTGTGGCGAGGGGAGGTCGGCTTGGTTATCTTGGGCATCGACCCCGGTTTGGCCCATACGGGTTGGGGGATTATCGAGGAGCGGCGTGGCGAGGTTCGTTGCCGTGCCTATGGCTGCATCGAGACCAGTGCCGGAAGTCCGCTCGCGGTGCGCCTGTCGCATATCGCCCGCGACCTCAAGGGTGTCGTGGAGCGTTATCGACCCGATACCGCTGCTATCGAGAGTATTTACTTTGGCGCCAACGTTCGCTCGGCCATCCCCACGGCGCATGCCCGCGGTGCTGCACTCGTGGCGCTTTCGGAATGCGCGCTCGAGATTGGCGAATACACGCCCATGCAGATCAAACAGGCTGTGGTGGGCACCGGCGCCGCGGACAAGCGGCAGGTCGCCTACATGGTACGCACACTCACACAGCTCGATCACGACCCGCATCCCGACCACGCCGCCGATGCCCTGGCTTGCGCCATCTGCCACGTAAACCTCAGCCGCACCCGAGCGCTTACCGGTGGCGAGTTCTATCAACAGAGAGGAACCGGATACTGATGATTTCCCAGCTCCATGGAACGCTTGTCGAGGCCACGATGAGCTCGGCCGTCGTCGATGTGTCGGGTGTGGGCTTTGAGCTCGGTATTTCGGGCAGCACTGCCGCCACGCTGCCTACACCCGGCGGCGAGGTGCGCCTCTATACCCGTATGCAGGTGCGCGAGGACGCCATGACGCTCTTTGGCTTTGCCTCCAAGGACGAGCGCACGATGTTCGATCGGCTCGTGTCCGTATCGGGCGTCGGCCCGCGCCTGGCGCTTGCCGTGCTCTCCACCTATACCGTGGGTCAGCTGTATTCCCTGGTAATGGCCGAGGACGACAAGGGCATGGCCAAGGTTCCCGGTGTGGGCAAAAAGACTGCGCAGCGCCTCATCTTGGAACTCAAGAGCACCTTTGCCAAGGACAAGGGCTTTGTGCCGGTCGACGTGATTCCCGGCCAGGTTGCGATGCCGGTTCCCGCCGCCGCTCCCTCGGCGATCGATGACGCCCGTGCGGCGCTCCTTTCCATGGGCTTTAGCCCGCAGGAGACCGATGTTGCCCTGAGCGGGTATGATGGGCAGAATATGCGTGTCGAGGATCTGCTCGGCGCGGCGCTTAAGCGACTCGGAATGGATGCGTGATGTGGGAAGCCGATGACTCTCAGGACCTGTGGGCGACGCCCGGCAACTCGCCGGCGGCATCCATGGCGCACGGCGAGCGCATGGTGGGCTCGGAGCTGACGGCCGAGGACCTCGATGTCGACCGCACTTTGCGCCCCCAGCGCCTGGACGATTACTGTGGTCAGGAGCACATCAAGCAGAGCCTGCGCGTGTTGATCGAAGCGGCGCAGAGCCGTGGCGAGACGCTCGACCACGTGATCTTCTCGGGTCCTCCGGGCCTGGGCAAGACCACGCTGGCCACCGTTATCGCCAACGAGCTGGGCGCTCAGATCAAGACCACGAGTGGCCCTGCCATCGCGCGCACGGGCGACCTGGCGGCCATCCTTACTAACTTGCAGCCGGGTGATGTGCTGTTTATCGACGAGATCCACCGCCTCAACCGTTCGGTCGAGGAGGTCCTGTACCCCGCGATGGAGGACTTTGCCCTCGATATCGTGATTGGCAAGGGTCCGGCGGCGCGCTCGATTCGCCTGGATATTCCCAAGTTTACGCTGGTAGCGGCAACGACCCGCTCAGGCATGTTGACCGGCCCGTTGCGCGACCGCTTTGGCATTTCGTATCGCCTGGATTACTACACGGTCGAGGAGCTCGCGCAGATTGTGACGCGCTCGGCGACTATCCTGGGCGTGACGATCGACCATCCCAGTGCACTCGAGATCGGCTCGCGTTCGCGCGGCACGCCACGTCTTGCCAACCGCCTTCTCAAGCGCGTGCGCGATTACGCACAGGTGCGTGGCAGCGGCCCTATCGAGCTCGATATCTGCCGCCAGGCGCTCGAGTTTTTCGAGATCGACGAGCTCGGTCTGGACTGGATGGATATTCGTATCTTGGAGACGCTTGCCAAGACGTTCTCCGGCCGTGCTGTAGGCCTGACGACCCTTGCCAGTGCGGTGGGCGAGGACCCGGGCACGCTCGAGGATGTCTATGAGCCCTATTTGCTGCAGTGCGGGTTGATGATTCGTACGCCGCAGGGCCGTCAGGCAACCCTTCGCACCTTTGAGCACCTGGGGATTGAACCTACCGTTTAGGGCGCTTTGTTTTGGCGGGCTGTTGGACTATCGCTGGGCATCGGGTAAACATATCGCCGTTCATCGGTTATGGGCGTTTTACTATTGCGTGCCCGTGCTATGCTGAATTGGTCTTTTTCTCATTCGGTAACGAAAGGACCGCCCATGCCTACTGACATCGAAATCGCACGTTCTGTCACGCCACTGCCTATTACCGAGGTGGCCAAGAACGCCGGCGTCGACGTTAAGCACCTTATTCCGTACGGCTTCGACAAGGCTAAGGTCGACTATTCACTGCTCAACGAGCCGACTGATCACCAGGCCAAGCTCGTCCTCGTGACCGCTATCAACCCAACGCCCGCGGGCGAGGGCAAGACCACCACGACCATCGGTCTGGCCGACGGCCTGCGTCGTCGCGGCGTCAAGAGTGCCGTTGCCCTGCGCGAGCCTTCGCTCGGCCCCGTCTTTGGCGTTAAGGGCGGTGCTGCCGGCGGCGGCTGGGCTCAGGTCATCCCCATGGAGGATATCAACCTGCACTTTACCGGCGACTTCCACGCTATCGGTGCCGCCAATAACCTGCTGGCCGCCATGCTTGATAACCACATCCAGCAGGGCAATCAGCTCGGTATTGACGTTAAGCGCATCACTTGGAAGCGCGTCGTCGATATGAACGACCGTCAGCTGCGCCACGTCATCGACGGCATTGGCGGTAAGGCCCAGGGCGTGCCGCGCGAGGACGGCTTCGATATCACCGTCGCCTCCGAGGTCATGGCAATCCTGTGCCTGTCTACGAGCATCAGCGACCTCAAGGAACGCTTGGGTGAGATTGTCGTCGGCTATAGCTTTGCCGGCGAGCCCGTCCGTGCCCGCGACCTCAAGGCCCAGGGTGCCATGGCCGCGTTGCTTAAGGACGCGCTTAAGCCCAACCTGGTGCAAACGCTCGAGGGCACGCCCGCGTTTGTCCACGGCGGTCCCTTCGCCAATATCGCCCACGGCTGCAACTCCATCATGGCCACGCGTATGGCGATGCGCTTTGGCGATGTTGCCATTACCGAGGCCGGCTTCGGTGCCGATCTGGGTGCCGAGAAGTTCCTCGACATCAAGTGCCGCATGACGGGCGTTCGCCCCAGCGCCGTCGTGATCGTCGCTACCGCTCGTGCGCTTAAGTACAACGGTGGCGTCGCCAAGGCCGACCTCAACGAGGAGAACCTCGAAGCACTCAAGGCTGGCATGCCCAACCTGCTGCGTCACGTCGACAACATCCAGAACGTTTATGGTCTGCCCTGCGTGGTCGCCATCAACCGCTTCCCGACGGACACCGAGGCCGAGCTTGCGCTCATCGAGTCCGAGTGCCAGAAGCTCGGCGTCAGCGTTAAGCTTTCCGAGGTCTGGGCCAAGGGCGGCGAGGGCGCGCTCGACCTGGCCGATGAGGTCATGCGTCTGATTGAGCAGCCGAGCGAGCTCAAGTTTGCCTACGAGGACGGCGCCGATGTGGCCGACGCCCTCGAGGCCGTTGCCACCAAGGTCTACCGCGCCGACGGCGTCGACTTTACGCCGGCTGCCAAGCGCCAGCTCGCCGAGCTGCGCGAGAACGGCTTTGGCAACCTGCCGGTGTGCGTGGCCAAGACGCAGTACAGCTTTAGCGACAACGCCAAGGCGCTGGGCGCTCCCGAGGGCTTCCACATCACCGTGCGCGAGCTCAAGGTTTCCGCCGGTGCCCACTTTGTGGTCGCGCTGACCGGCAGCGTTCTGACCATGCCCGGCCTGCCCAAGGTTCCCGCGGCCGAGAACATCGACGTCGACAACGACGGCAACATCACCGGCCTGTTCTAAGCCTGCTGCTCATAGCCGCTTGCCCGCCCCGCCGTGCCCACAAGGCCCGGCGGGGCTTTTTGATCCTTAGGACCGCGCATGTCTTGTAGATACCGACGGACTCTGCCCATCATAGGCTTTTGCGCGGGTAGAATGCATGGATAACTTGAGACTCACGCGCGACGGAAAGGAATCGTTGCATGGATCAGGACAAGACAACCGTGATGGGCGGCTACGGTTCCGCGCAGGCTGGCGATAGCGCCGATGCGACCCGCGTTGTTCCCAACCCCGGTTATACCGACCCCGCCGCGACGCAGCCTTCTGCCGAGCCCACCCGGGTTATGGGCTATGGCGACACGGCGCAGGATTCTTACGCTGCATCTTCGCAAGGCCCCTATGGCAACGCAGCTCCGGATCCGTTTGATTACGCGCCGCAGGATTCTTATGCTGCCTCGACGCCGAATCCCTATGACAACCTGCCGCAAAATCCCATTCCGCAGCCTCAGCAGACGACGTATATGCCTCGCACGGCGCAGCCTCGCTACGAGTCGCGCGAGCCGTATCGCGAGTACCCCAAGTCGATTCCGCAATATGGCGAGGACGAGGAGAAGAAGCCGTCGCGTTCGTCGAGCGTGATCAAGAAGATCCTCATCGTGCTGGCGATTTTCTTTGCCTTGTCGGTCGTGTTCGCCATCGTGTCGGGCATGCTCAACAAGCGGGGCGCCACGACCGATGCCACGACCGAGCAGGCCGAGACCACCCAGTCTGCTGCCGTCGACCTGAGCGATATCCCGGGACAGTACTGGTCCAACGCCAAGAAGCTCCTCAAGTCACGCGGAGCCGACCTTTCGAACGCCGTGATCCTGACCGACGATGGCTCAACGCCCGTCATCGATTCCAACTGGGTTGTTACGAATGCCTACTATAACGACAACGGCAACCTGGAGATTCAGCTCACGCACAAGAACAGCTATGGCAACTCGTCCGGCGGCCAAAGCGGTACCGACAGCTCGAGCTCCAATACGCTGGAGGATTTGAGCAACAAGGCACAGGAGTTGGGAGACAAGGCACAAGAGCTGGGCGATACAGCCCAAAACCTCGGCGATACTGCTCAGAATCTGGGCGATATGGCTACCAATGCCTGGGACGCGCTGCAAAACGGCATCTCGGGCGCGCAGGGAAACTAGCTGTTAAGCAGGCTACAGTTGCTCGGCCGGACGGTCGGGCGAGCTAAAGCCCGAATCAAAGGTGACGACGCATGAGGCATCGGGTCGGCGCTCGTGCACGATGCGCGTGACGAGCCCCAGCAGCTCCTCGTCGGATATGTCAAAGCCGTCGGGACGCACCAGGTCAAACGAAACGAACCCGTCGTGCTCGTGCAGGTCGTGGATGGAGAGCGCGGGATCGATCTGCATGACGCCGCGCTTGACCCAGCCGCGCAAGTCATCGCCGGTTGTCGCGATGGGGTCGCAGTGCAGTGTGATACCAATGCCCATCTGGCGCTTGATGTCGTGCTCGATGGTGTCCAGAATCTCGTGGTGCTCAAACGCGTCGCCCTCGCCGGGCATCTCCACGTGGGCGCTGGCAAACTGACGACCGGGGCCGTAGTCGTGCACCATGAGGTCGTGTGTGCCCAAGACCTGCGGATAGGACATGATCTTGTCGCGGATTGCCTGGACGAGCTTGGGGTCGGGCGCTTGCCCCAGCAACGGGCTGATGGCGTCGCGCACCAGGCCCAGGCCGCTGATGCAGATGAAGATGCCCACACCCAGGCCTGCCCAGCCATCGAGATCAAAGCCGGTCGTCTGCGAAATAAGCGCCGCCACCAAGACCGAGCCCGAGGTGATGACGTCGTTTTTGGAGTCCTGCGCCGTGGCGATGAGCGTTTCGGAGTCGATGCGATCGCCCAGCGTGCGGTTGAACGCTGCCATCCAGAATTTGACGAGCATGGACAGAACAAGGGCAGCCATGGAGAGCGCCGAATACACGGTGGGCGAGGGCTTGATGATCTTGGTGACCGACTCGAGGATTAGGTTGATGCCGACGGCACAAACCAGGACGGCGACAAACAGACCAGCCAGGTACTCGTAGCGGCCGTGGCCGTAAGGGTGGCCCTCGTCTGCCGGGCGGCTGGCAAGGCGGAACCCGAGCAGGCTCACGATGTTGCTCGAGGCATCGGAGAGGTTGTTGAAAGCGTCGGCGATGAGGGAGACGGAACCGGCGAGCAGGCCCGCGATGCCCTTGGCCAGGCACAGGGTGATGTTGAGGCCAATGCAGATGAGGCTTGCGGCAAAACCCGCGTTGGTGCGGCAAGATGCATCGACCGGCTCGTCCTCGCCGCCGGGAACAAGCGTATGTACCAGCCGATTTACAAATAGCATAGCGGTCGTCCTCACAATCATGTTTAAGGGGATAGTGTAGCTCGCGCGGGGGCGCCGTGCGCCGATGCTCAGAAAATGCAGCAATAGTCTGCCGGTGCTAACGAGCGAGCCTTCTCGTCTGCCTGGGTGGTCCATTTTGGGCCACATGGGTATGGGCATGTGCCTGTTTGCTCGACATACTTAATGTCGACAGCCCCTGTGCAAAGGAGGACGTTTCCATGGACGAGATGTTTGCCATTAAATGTCAAAACTGCGGCGGCCCTATGTACTCGCACCAAGCTAAGCGCAGCTTTGAGTGCGCCTATTGCGGCACGGTCGTTCCGTGGCAGGCGGACGCCGGAGAGCCCAAGAGCGCTTTGGGTATTCGCCATACGCCGTTGACGGTGGTGGATGGACTGCTCAAACTCACGCATGTGTCGCAACTCGAGCGCCCGGAGGACCCGGACTGGTATTTCTTCAACGCGCACTGGCGCAATCAGTCGGTCCTGGAACATCTGCTGTGGGAGGATCGCGGCACGGCGCAAGAGTTCCAAGAGGTCACGCATGTGAGCATTCCTTGCCCCTTCTGCGGGGCGTCCTTTGAGGGCGAGTCAACGCAGCGCGTGTTTGAGTGCCCGTCCTGCGGCAACAAGATCGGCATTGCCGACCTGCTCAAGCCCGGTACCTTCAGCAAGCGTCTGACCATGGGCGTGGGTGCAGAGTATGTGCCGGAGCAGGGCATTCCCTGCGAAATCTCGCCGCAGCAGGCACGTGCCAACGCACTGCAGCTGGTGCGCCAGTATGCGGAATCCTTTGCCGGGCACGACGTGGAAGATGCGATCCAAAACGACATGATGCTCTTCTATTTCCCCATGGCGCTGGCGGACCTGCGCATGATGGCGTCCTTCCCGGGCAAGGGCCTGAGCAAGGAGACCTTGGTGTACTACGAGGTGCTCGACTGGGCGTATCCCAGGGCAAACTACCTGGACGTTCGCCTCCTGGGCATTTTGGAGCCGTGGGACTTTGCCAAGGTCGGTCCGTTCGATCCCGCCATGCAGGAAGGCGACTTTCGCGTCGTCTCCGTCGATGCGTCTACCAAGGACCAGGTGGTCATTGATAAGCTGGCGCTCGACGTTGCGGGCAACGACGCCGAGGCTGTACTGGGGCTCAATAAAAAGAGCATCCGCACCTGGGCGCGCAAGGCCCGCAAGCACAAGGACGGCCTAGTTATGGTGCCGGTCTACTTTGTCGATCGTCCGGCGACGGACAGCCGCGATGGCGAGCAGGTGCGCATTGCTGTAAATGGCCAGACGGGCCGCGCGGCTGCGGTGGTGTTTAGCGACAAGCGCGAGACGCATATCGTGGCGCCGCTCAACCCGAGCCTGCATCTGTCCGGCGAGAGCACCGTGCATGCCACGCCCATCGAGGTCAAATACGTTAAATCGCCGTTCCTATACCAGATCGTGCGCCGTGGAGGCGGCGAGCAGCCGCGACAGGTGGCGGCCGCAGCCGAGGGTTCCTACCGAGAGGAGAAGCCCAAACGCCGCGGTCTGCTGGGTGCGCTATTTGGGAAGTAGGGAAGCGCAGCCGGTTGGCGCTGCGATGCGATAGTTAGAGGAATGGGGCAGTCCGCAGAAGTGCGGACTGCCCCGTTTTTGTGTTGCGGGGAAGTACTGGGCACTTCATTAAAGGTCTTCGCACGGACTCGAATTTCAATGTCGTCTAGCGCCTTCGTGCAGGATTCCCGAAGTGACCAAAATGTGGCCATAGAGACAGTTTTAGCGAACCCCACGGGAGTGACGCGTATGGACAACAACACGCTGCTATTCCAGGACAAAGGTTCGGGTAGGTTTAAAGACGTCAAGATCTACCCTAACCGTATCGAGGTGCTCAAGAAGGGCACTTTTGGCGGCAAGCACACCGAGATTGTCTACCTTAAGGACATTACGGGCGTCAATAGAATCAAAGGCCGCGATGTTTTTCTGCGCAATCGTCTGTTGACCGCTTGCGTCTTTAGCCTGAGCAGCCGTGCGAAGGCCCAGGAGTTTGTTAACGCGCTGAACATGGTGATGTAGCCGATAGCGGCGTTCGGGCCAAGGTAAAAATCGGGGGCACAGAACGGTGTTCTGCGCCCCCGATTGAGTCGATGTGTCTAAAAGGCCGGCTTGCCTATTCGCTAGCGCCTTCGCTGTCTTCGCGGTCATTGGCAAGCATTGCTGCGCCGGCAACCGTTGTCGCCATGGCGGCAGCGGCGAGCCCGGCGGCAATGCCGGAGCCGTCGCCCGTGTCGGCGAGTTTTCCGCCCGAGCCCTTGCCCTTGTTGCCCTTACCATTCTTATCAGCGCTGCCTGCGTTGGAGCCCGTGCTGCTGCCGGTGCCGGCGCCGCCTGCACTGCCCGAGGCCGCTACGGTAAAGCTTACGGCTCCATCGCTGGCGAGCATGTAGTTCTGTGCCGCGTCGCCCAAAAGGTCTTTCGCGCGCACCCAGTACGTCCCTGCGGCAAATGTTTCGCCCTCGGCCATCGCCGTGCCCGGAGCGCCGTTCGCGTCGTGCACAAACTCGAGCTGGGCCGTGCAGGCATCGGTTTCGAGCTTGCCCTCGAGTGATGCCGCAATCTTGGCGCGCACGTCTTCGCCGGCCTTAAGGCCTTCGAGTCCCTCAAAATGGGGCGTCAGCGCGCGTCGATCGATATCGATGGGCACAGAGCCCTGCAGCCCCGTAACGGTCTCGTTGCCCAGGGCGTCGACATCCACGTATTCGATGGCAAACGCGCTGCCAGAAGCGGCCACGTTGAGTACGTTGCTGCTGTCGACAAGGCGGAAATGGCCCTCGCCAACGGTCTTGCCATCTTGGAGCGAGGCATCGCTCAGCGAGTCTCCATACGTCATGTGCATGCGGTCCGGGAGGCAGCATGAAACTGTTGGCTTGTGCTTCGCGTCGTAATTGCGTTGGTAGATGCTCCGGGCCAGTGCCGAATCGACAAAGTCGGACGCGATAATGCCAACGTGCTTGAGGCAATCTGACTTTGTTTTATCGCTGCCGCTGGGATTGATGTACTGGCTCTTGTACAGATGCTCGTTGACCACTCGCGCCGCGGTAAAAGGATTGCTTCCTTGTTTGTAATTCGTGCAACTGGTGTAGTTGATAGACCAGCAGCGTTCCAGGACTTGCACCTTGGCGCCATCATTGTCCTCGACGTCCACCTTGTTGCGCGTGAGATTGGTCGTCTCTCGCAGCGCCATATCGACCCAGCTAATCTTGTCGGTTCCGGTGCATTCAAAATGGTCCTGGGCGTATACCTTGGTGCAATAGGGCTCTTTGTCGCCCGCATTGCCCGTAGTCTCAAAGCCTCGCGCGTCTTGGACGAGGCACATCGACTGCCCGGAATGCGCCTTGATTTTGTCGTCCCATTGGGTGAGATCGAGGCCCCACGTGTGGCTGCTTACGCTGTTGCCGGCGAGTACAAATCGACGCAGCAGGACGATCTTTCCGCGCACCTCGTTCAGTGTGGGGATTCGGCTCGACGTGTAGAACAGATCGGGATTATCGTGCATAACCTTGGCGAAAGCCGTCGTAACGCTTTCGTCGGTAGCCTCGTCGTTGCCTCGTGACGCAAGCATGATGAGCGCTTCTGACGGGTTTTCGTTCAAAAATGTTTTGAAGTAACCGATGACATCGGAGAGATGCATAAAGCCCCCGTCTTTTTTGAGCAGGTAGCATCTTCCATGGTCGATACCGGGGTCGCCGTTCTCGTCGTTCCTTCCGAGTCGGATATCAAAATAGCGAATGCCTTCGAGCAACTGCGTCGGGATGTAATCCTGCTGGCACTTTGCTTGTGAGGATTGGGGCTCGGTGTCGTTGTCCACGCTGCAGGTGCCCGAATCATGCGTGCCCGGGATACTCAGCTCGTCGAGGTACTTGTTGTCGTCGACGTATTTCATCCAGCATGGTCCGTCGACGTAGCTGCTATACGTGGTCCAGTCGATACTTCTAACTGTGGTATTGATCTTGCCCATGTCGTAACCGACAAGTTCTAGCTCCCACGGAATGCTCTTACTCTTATGGCAGATCTTATTGTTGTCCTGGTCTTTGCCGTCCGATTCTATTGCCAGGTACTTAATGTCTTTTTTCTCGGTTTCTTTCTCGACCGTGCGGTCTCGAATGATATAGGTTCCGTTTGATTGACGTTCGAACGCAAAAGCGCGGCTGGGCTTGTTGTCATACTCGCCGCCCCATACGTGGATGACCTTTCCATCTTTGTCCGAGTCGTCGTCGACCGACCAAATGCTGTAGCCCGTCTTTTTATGCTCTTCGAAATTGAGCAAGGTGCGGATAGCATACCAGTTTGTATCGTCATTCTTGGTCGTTACGTTCTCAAGGATGAGCTTGCTGGACGTGCCGTCGTTAAACAGGTGGCAGACGTTGCCGCGAACGTTGCCGTCTTGGTTGACGCTCGCGGTGCGAAAATAGCCCGCGGGGCGAAGGCGAATGACGAAATTGTCGAGGCTGTCCGACGGTGCGGGTGTGTTGTCTGCAAATGCCGTTCGCAGGGGAATGCCCGGCGCTGCGGTTTCAGGCAGGCTTGCAAGTGGTGACAACGCCGCAAGCCCTAGGCCCAGCGTAAACGCTCGGCGGCTGATGGCATGGTGTTCGGTCATATCTCCTCCGTTCGCAGGGTGCGGTTATGCACTTGTTTTGGTCACTATACTGCCCAGATGTTTAAAGACGCCGGTTTAAATTGCCTGCGCGGCGCTATAAATCGGCGGGCGGACGTGTTGGGGCACTTGTCTATTTGTGCTGTTATCACGTCTGGGATGGTTTTGGAGCCCGGCATCCTGCGTTCGTCGGCTACCGGCATAAGAATGGGGAGGGTCGGCTTACCGGCCCTCCCTGGGTACGAAGCGCTGGGGCACCGTCGCTTGTTTGCACTGCGTCCGTGTTTCCCGTTGTGCTCGCCAGTCGCTTAGCGCTTGATCTCGATATCCTCGAGCTTGACGTCCATGGCCTCGGTCTTGGCCTTGGCGATGTCGTCGGCAAATTCCAGAGACTTCATCATGGTCTCGACGGCGTCCTTGTGCTCCTCGACGTTGTCGATACGCACATACACACTGCCGCCGTCAACGTCGGTGAAGTATTCGGTTGTTACGCCGCCCGAGTGCGTGAAGTAGGCACTGCGCCAGGTCTTGCCGTTGTACTTAACGGGATCGCTCTCGGTCCATCCGGAGTTGGCCTTCCACTTTGCCTCGTAGTCGAACAGTTCGTCGGCGTTCTTGTCAGGATCGAAGACAGGGATGAAGCGATCGCTGGCATGCTCGCTCTCGGTGAACTTAAACTGGGCCCTGTCGGCGGTGTCGCCTGCGACGTCGGTGATCTCGACGCCCTCGGGGACCTCGACCTTAAACCAAATGAAGTCGGTCCTCATATCCACGGCTGGCTTTTCTGCTCCGCCGCCACCGCCACTTCCGGTAGCGTCGCCGCTGCCACCGCAGCCCACCAGGGCAACTGCGGCAAAGAGGCTTATGCAGAGGGTGAGAATCGCAAAGGCCTTCTTTTTCATGGTCGTGTCCTCCTCGATCTGTAACCGCCCACGGATTACCTGCCTTTACTGTACGCGTGGACGGCTCGCTAGGGTGGGCCATGTGTCCCACTCTGAGGGCCGGATTTGCGCCGACAAGTGGCAATGTTTTGCCGAACAAAAAGAGGGGAGGGCCGATGCTGTCGGCCCTCCCCAGGGTTGGGTGCCCGTTCATTTAATGGGGCGTTCGTGCGGGCGTGCGCGAACCCTTGCTACTTGATCTCGATGCTCGAAATCTCAACTTCGCGTGCCTCGGTGACGGCCGCCTTGATGTCGTCGGGGAACTCGATGGAGCTGAGGAGCGTCTCGGCTTCTTTCTTGTGAAGGTCGACGTTCCTAATCATGATATAGACGCTTCCCGTGTCGACGTCGGTAAAGAGGTAGGTATAAGTGCCGCCGTTGTCCTTGCACGTTCCGGTGAGCCATGTTCTGCCGTTGTACTCGACGGGTCGCCATCCTCCCATTGGAACGTTCCGGTGTGCCTTTCGGCCTGCTCTGCAAAGGACTCTTCGGCCGTCATCTTCTCTTGCCAAACGGGGATGAAACGGTCGACTGTGGTGTTCTCGTTCTCGGGGAAGGTGAGCTGGACCCTGTCGGCGTTCTTGCCGGCGGAGTCGCTTACGCCAACGCCCTCGGGCATCTCGACCTTAAACCAGATAAAGTCAGTCTTTTCGGCGACGGGGGCCTTTTCCTTGCCTTCGCTCTTTGAGGTGCTGCCGCCTCCGCCCGATGCGATCCCGCCGCAGCCGACAAGGGCAAACGCGGCAAAGAGGGCGATGCAAAGGGAAAGGATCGATAGGGTCTTTTTTTTCATGGTGGCGTCCTCCTTGTCTGCCGATGACATCACGGCGCCGCATGCTGTTGGGGTACTGATTGCGCTGGCGGCGGATGTCTCTGTGTGCTGTGCGGCTTATGCCTCCGTTCATCGCTTGTGGCCGTTGCGCGGCCGTGCCCCAACGGGTTCCTTACTTATAGATATGCCCCAGCTTGTGCTGCCCGGGAGTCTCGAAAGGTGGGCCATAGTCCCATGTTTGCGATGGCGGGGGACGGTGCGCTTGTCGACGATTGGGTCGGACCGGAGTATTTTGCCCGCTAATGCCGCGAAGGCTTCCGTGGATCCTTTTGGGCAAAAAGAAGGTCCCGCACCTGTGGCGGTGCGGGACCTGTTGCTCTGCGGCCTAGTTGCAGGAGTGCGCTAGAAGATCGCTATTACTTGCGCATCTTAGAAGCGATCGCGCTGCCGGCGAAGCAGATGGCTGTCATGGAAAGCATAGCCATGATGACGTTTGCGGTGGAATCGCCCGTTCCGGGGAGCGTCTGCTTGTTGGTCTTGTCAGACTTGCTTGGCTTGTCGTCCTTGGGCTTTGCGGGTTTCTGCGGCTTGACGGGAAGCTTGTCGATCGACTCAGTCTTGGTCTGGGTCTCGAAGGCCTCGTTCTCGAAGGTGGCGGTGTAGGTGCCCTCGCCTTCCTTCTCGGTCGTGGCGGGGGTGGTCACCTTGTAGGCGGCCTTCACGGTCTCCTCCTCGACGTGGGAGGCGGCGCGCTTGCAGTACGTGGCAGGCAACAGGCCAAGGAAGCCGAACACAAAGCTGCCGAGGAATGCCGGCGGGCAGCCGAGCTGGCCTTCCAACGCGATGCCGCAATACGCCGTTCGCGCATAGCCGGTCAACTGCACGACAGTGTGGGCCAGGGTCTGACCGTAATCATCGCACTGTCTGAGGGTCTGGCCGGCAAAACCGATGACCCACGCGTGGAGGATGCGCTGCACGGCATCAACGAAATCGCACGAGAGAGTCTGGGCGACACGCGCAAAGCCGTCCGCGCACTGACCGAGTTCGATGGAGCGGCGAACGGTGACGATACGCACACCCAAGAATCCGACCAGCATTCATGGGATGACATTCGGCCGATTCTCGCGCACGCACGCCGGCTGGGCATCGTCACGGTGTTCACCGAGACTGGTACGCGCGCCGATGACGAAGCTCAGGCTGATTTGTGTTTCGATGTGACTCGCGAAGCCATCACCAACGCCATACGTCACGGACAGAACGTGGTGCATATCAGCATCGCCTGGAACCACAGCGAGAACGGCACCGTCGCCGTGATTATCCGCAATGACGGCAGTCCCGCGCGCAAGGACGCGCGCAAGGATGACGGTACTGGGCTCGTCCGTCTATTCCACCGCGTCGAATCGGCAAGCGGCATCTTCGAATACGGTCCAAACGAAGACGGCGAATGGGTCGTCGAGGCGACCATCCCGTCCAACGGAGTGAACGAAAAGGACCACACCGCATGATTCGTATAATGCTCGTAGACGACCAGCGTTTCGCGCGACTTGGCTTCCAACTCATGCTTGACGATGCTTCCGACATCGTCGTCACTGCCCAGTCCGCTGACG
>CAJLVJ010000034.1 GCA_905210085.1 uncultured Collinsella sp.
GCATCGCCCGATCGCGCGCGCCGGCGGCACCGGTTGGAAACTCTTGATCAAGCAATGCCCGCGCAGCATCGATGGAGATATAGTCGGGCAGACGCTCCTCTTTTTTGGGAAGATGCACGTTGGCCGTTGGATGAGTCTCGCAGATCCCCTCGCGCACCAAAAAACGGTGGAAGCTCTTCACCGAGGAAAGCGCGCGCTCGATCGACGCGCTCGCATAGCCGCATTCACGTCGCGCAGCCACGAACGCCTCCACATCCGTACGTCGAACGTCCTCGGGGACATCGATGCCCCGTCCGATCAGATGCACAAGATACGCCTCAAGATCGCGACGATACGCAGCTACAGTATTTGCGGAGAGATTGCGTTCCACCACCAGATGATTGAGAAAATCACGTACGTCATGCTCAAGTGGGGTCTTACCCGTAAGAAGATCTCCCGCCGACCGTCCCTGAAAAGCTCCTGGCGCCCCAGAAACAAAAGGGACCTTCCGATCCCGCGTCGTGGCAGAATCGGAAAGGTCCATACGAACATTCATATCGCGAGAGCGTTGCGACAACTACTTCTCCTGCGGATTATGCGGGTTCACAAGCTCGCGCGATGTGCCCTCATGCTGGCCGATAGCCGCACGAACGAACTCGCGGAACAGCGGTTGCGGCTTGGTCGGACGGCTCTTGAACTCGGGGTGTGCCTGGGTGGCAACAAACCACGGATGAACATCCTGGGGAAGCTCTATCATCTCGACCAGGCGCTCGTCGGGCGACAGACCCGAGATAACCAAGCCGGCGTCCTCGAGCTGGTCACGGAAGGCGTTGTTGAACTCAAAGCGATGACGGTGACGCTCGTAGACGAGCTCCTCGCCATATGCCTCGCGAGCAAGGGTATCGGCGGCGAGCTTGCACGGATAGGCGCCCAGGCGCATGGTGCCGCCCTTCTCGGTCACGTCCTCCTGCGAGCTCATCAGATCGATGACGCTAAACGGGCCGTCCGGATCGAACTCGGAGGAGCTGGCGCCGGCAAGGCCGACGACGTTGCGGGCGAACTCGCACACGGCCACCTGCATACCCAGGCAAATGCCCAGATACGGAATCTTGTGCTCACGGGCAAACTCGGCCGCGAGGATCTTGCCCTCCAGGGCGCGCTTGCCAAAGCCGCCGGGGACCAGGATGCCCGAGGCGTCGCCCAGAACCTCGGAGACATTCTGCTCGTCGAGGCTCTCGCCGTCGACCAGCTGGACGTCCACATGGCGATCGTAGAAGACGCCCGCATGGTGCAGGGCCTCGATAACCGACAGGTACGCATCGGGCAGCTGCGTGTACTTGCCCACGACGGCGATCTTCACCTTGTCGGCGTGATGGTTGGCGTGATTCTGTTTGCGCAGGAACTCATTCCACTCGCTCATGTCGCGCTCACGCGGGTCCAGACCCAAGCGCTCGCAAATGCGCAGGTCAAAGTCCTGCTCGGCAAGCAGCTGCGGAACATCGTAAATGCTCGCGCAGTCCTCGTTGGTAAAGACACAATCGGTGTCGACGTCGCAGAAGCTTGCGATCTTTCCGCGGATAGCGTCATCGATATGGTGGTCGGAGCGCAGCACGATGATATCGGGCTGGATGCCAAAGCTGCGGAGCTCCTTGACGGAATGCTGCGTGGGCTTGGTCTTGACCTCGTGGGCGGCGGCGATATAGGGAACGAGCGACACGTGGATGTAGCAGACGTTCTCGGGGCCGGCCTCCTTGCGGTACTGACGGATGGCCTCGACAAACGGTTGGGACTCGATGTCGCCGATCGTGCCGCCCAGCTCGGTGATGACTACATCGGAGCCGGTCTGCTCCTCGATGCGGCGGAACTTGTCCTTAATGGCATTGGTGACGTGAGGAATCACCTGCACGGTACCGCCCAAAAAGTCGCCGCGACGCTCGCGAGCGATCAAGCTCTTATAGATGGCGCCGGTCGTAAAGTTGGAATCGCGGGTCAGGTTCTCATCAATAAAGCGCTCGTAATGACCCAGGTCCAGGTCGGACTCGTAACCATCCTCGGTAACGAAGACCTCACCATGCTGGAAGGGGCTCATGGTACCGGGGTCGACGTTCAGATACGGATCGGCCTTCTGCATCGTTACTTTGTAGCCACGCGACTTGAGCAGACGGCCCAGCGAGGCCGCGGTGATACCCTTGCCCAGGGACGAAACCACGCCACCGGTTACGAACACATGCTTGGTCATATTGAGTTACCTGCGCTTCCCGTAGAAGTTGTTTATCCACATCTTACGGGTCTTCATTGTAATACTCGCGCCGCGGACCGTTCACAATTTTTCTCGCGTGCGATTGCATTTCTCAATCTTGAAACAAAACGCCGCCCGGTTTCCCAGGCGGCGTCGCTATGGCAAGGGTTACATGCTGCTATCGATCAGCAACCTCGTCCTCAAGCATTTCTTGAACGAGCATGCCGGTACGGACGCCCTCAAGATACCACTCGCCACGTTCGGTGAGGCAAATGCCATTTGCAAGCTGACCGCCGTCGTCGCTATAACGCGAGACGACATCAATCATGCCTTCGGAATCCAAGCGATCGATTGCGGCGCGGGCACGATACGGCGAAACCCCCACGCGCTCGGCAAGCGTTTTGCGCGAGAAACCATACGGCCCGCCATTGTCTTCGGTTTGCTGGTCGATCTCCATCAACACCAGCACCTCGACACGCTTCATATCGTTGACACTCGCACGACCCTTGCCCGCCATAGCAGCCTCCTCAAACCGAGCACGAGCATCTAACGCGCCGTGCGCGACCGACACACCTCACGATGGCAGGTAACATCCATCATGCGGCATCCCGCTAAGGATGAAACAGTTACGGTTATTGTATACCGCTCAAATTGTTTCTAGGCAGGTAAACAGCTATTTTTCGCCGAAATAGGCGCTTTATTGATCAAAAAGCCGTACCGGGCGCTAACCCGATACGGCCAAAATGCAATGCAATTACCGCGGTGCTTCAAACTTAGCGATGGAAGAAACCGCGGCGCTCAAACTTGGGCTCGCAGCACACGTTGATACCCAGTTTGCGCAGTACCGTCTCGTCCGTCGGCGAGATAATCACGCTAAAGAAGGCATCGCAACCGCGCAGCTGCTCCAGGCCCGAAAGGACGCGAGCGGCCGTCTCACTCGTGGCCGAGGTGATCGACAGCGCCATAAGCGTCTCGTCGGTGTGGAGGCGCGGGTTTTTGCTGCCCAGGAAATGCGTCTTGAGCTTGCTGATGGGCTCGATCGCTTCATCGCTAATGACCTCGAGCTCAAGGTCGACGCCCGAGACATGCTTAAGTGCATTCATGATGAGCGAGCTCGCGGCGCCCAGGCGCGTGGAAGTCTTGCCGGTCACCACGGAGCCATCGGGCATGACCATGGCACCCACGGGACCACCCGTCAGCTGCTCCCTGGTGAGGGCCGCCGAGCGCGCCGGTGAGTAGTTCTTATCGATGCCGGCTTTCTTCATAATAATCTTGAGACGGTCGACTTGCTCATCGCCCACGCCGGTACGGCGCACATTTTCGACCGCGGTAAAGTAGCGGCGGACGATCTCCATCTTGGAAGCGTCGCGGCAGGCATCGTCATCGGTGATGGCAAAGCCGACCATATTGACGCCCATGTCCGTAGGACTCTGGTAGGGGCTCTTGCCCAGGATCTTTTCCATCAGAGCACGGACCACCGGGAAGGCCTCGACGTCGCGGTTGTAGTTGACCGTGGTCTTGTTATAGGCCTCAAGGTGGAAGGAGTCGATGATATTGGCATCGTCGAGGTCCGCCGTGGCGGCCTCGTAGGCAATATTGACCGGATGCGTCAGAGGAAGATTCCAGACCGGGAAGGTCTCGAACTTGGCATAGCCGGCGGCCGTGCCATGCTTGTGCTCATGATAGAGCTGAGACAGGCAGGTGGCAAGCTTGCCCGAGCCAGGACCGGGGGCAGTGACCACGACGAGCGGTCGGGTGGTCTCGACAAACTCATTCTTGCCGTAGCCATCGTCGGACACGATCAGATCGACATCGTGCGGATACCCCTCGATGGGATAGTGCAGTTTGGCGGGAATACCGAGCGCGTTCAGACGGTTGCGGAACACATCGGCAGCAGGCTGGCCGGCGTACTGGGTGATGACCACAGCCGCGACAGCAAAGCCGTTGCCGCGGAACAGGTCAACCAGGCGCAGCACATCCTCGTCATAGGTAATGCCGAGGTCACCACGAGCCTTGTTTTTCTCGATGTGGCTCGCGTTGATCGCGATGATAACCTCGACATCGTCGGCGATGCTCTTGAGCATGCGGAACTTGCTGTCCGGTTCAAAACCCGGCAGCACGCGGCTCGCATGATAGTCATCGAACAGCTTACCACCAAACTCCAAATAGAGCTTGCCACCAAACTGCGAGATGCGCTCCTTAATGTGAGCAGCCTGCAGCTCGATATACTTCGCGTTGTCGAAACCCTGGCGCATATATGGCTCCCGTCCCGTTTCCATTTAATGCTCTAGGCGATTATAACGGAGCCCGCCCTCCCCGATACCCAGACCATCAACAGGCACCAACCAAACACGCCCACCGCAACCACCGGGGACCCGGGGTAGATCATTTGGGACGGGAAACAAGGCACTCAGCACCAACAATGAAAACGTCACAGGCAAAGCCAAAGCCAGCGAACGGGCACCAGAGCGAGCAAGCTACCCCCTGCACCAACAATGGCAGCGCCGCAGGTGGAGCAAAAGTCAGCGAAAGCCCGCCAGAGCGAGCAAGGTAACGTGAAAGAGGAGGGCATGGTGCAAAGTAACCTGACACCTTTGCACCAACAAGGGAAACGTCGCAGGTTGAGCATAAGTCAGCGAGCGACGTCCAGGACGTACAAGTTGGCATGAAAAAGGCAAGGCATAGACCTTTTGGTCATGCCTTGCCTTTTGAATGACAAATTGTCGTCCTGGGCGGCGCGCAGCGTCGACTGGTTGCGCGGTTCGTAGAACCGCGCAACATAAGTGCGCCCCCTCCCGCGCACGGAACGGGAGGGGACTAAAGGTAGGAGTCTACCGGTAGGTTTACCCCACCGGACAGACGATGACCAGGTGATCCTCTACAGGATCGTCAAGGTTTCCGTGGGGTACCCATTGGGTACTTAGAGCAGCACGCAGGCGACGGTCAGGATGACGGCGCAGACGACGGAGAGCGCGACGATGAGCTTAAGGGCAAACTTGAGCCAGGTCGTCCACTCGATCTTGGCCAGGGCGAGACCGCCCATGATGGCGCCGGAGGTCGGGGTGAACAGGTTCACGACACCGATGGCGGCGGAGAAGATCATGACCATGACCTCAGGCGAGAAGCCGAGCTTAACAGCCAGCGGTCCCATGATGGGCATGGAGACGGTGGCCATACCGGAGGTCGAGGGGATCAGGAAGGACAGGCCGAAGTAGACCAGGAAGCTCATGGGAGCGAAGATCACGCCGGACAGGCCAGCCAGGGCATTGGCGGCAGCGTCGAGGACGAAGACATCGAGGCCGGTGTTAGCCATGAGGACGGAGATACCACGGGCGAGGGCGATGACGAGAACAACGGACATCATGTCGGCAGCGCCGGTGATGAAGGTGTTAACAATCTGCTTCTCGGACAGGCCACCGATGATACCGATCAGGACGGCCATGAGGAAGAACCAGGTGGAAGCCTCGTCGAAGTACCACTGGCCAATGGGCAGGCCGGTGATCAGGGCAGACCAGCCCTGAACGACGGCGTTACCGTCGGCGTCGTAGACAGCGCCAGCGTCGAAGAAGTTGGCGACGCCCTCGTTGAGGTCGGCCAGCGGGATGAAGCCGACGATCATGACGACGAAGGTGAAGGCGAAGGCGATCAGAACACCCTTCTGACGACCGGTGAGCTTGACCTCCTTGTGGACCTCGGAAGCAGCCTTGCCGTGAGCTTCTTCGGCGTCCTTGAGCTCCTGCATCGACAGGATGGTAGAACCCTTGTCAGCCTTGACCTTCTTGGCATAGTTCATCACGAAGACGATGGACATAGCAGTAGTGACAATCCACAGGACGGCACCGAGGCCGATGATGATGGACTGGTTGACCTCAATGCCAACGCCGGTCAGAGCGTCGACGGCAGCGCCGACGGCGAACGGGTTAACCGTGGAGCCCAGGCAGCCGCAGCCAGCGCCGAGCAGGACGGTAGCGGCGCCGACCATCGGGTCGAAGCCAGCGGCCATCATGGTAGCGGCGAGCAGGGCGTAGAAGGGAACGGTCTCCTCGCACATACCATAAGTGGTACCACCGAGGGAGAAGATGAGCATCAGCACGGGAATGAGCATGATCTCGTTGCCCTTAAGCTTCTGCACCAGGACGGCGATGCCGTTGTCCAGAGCGCCGGTCTCGGTCATCATGCCGAGGAAGCCGCCCAGGATCATAACGAAGAGGCAGACGGGCAGAGCGTCAGCGAAGCCCTTAATCGGGGCGGTGCAGAAATCGCTCAGACGGGCGGCAGTAACCGCGCCGCCGGACGTGCCGGAGACGATAACGGTAATCACTGCGACAATTGCCAGCAGAGCAAGAAGAATGGTGAACGATGAAGGCATACCGCGCTTTTTCTTAGCGGTCTCAGTCATAGTTCTCATCCCCCCTTCATAAATCATTTAACTTTCTCGTGCGAAGCGGATCTTCCGTGCCGTGCCCACCGCCCGACGCGAGATATTTACCAGACACAGCCGCTCGGGGTGTTCAACAATACACCCCGAGCGAGATGCTAGATGCTCTTACTTGAGCGTGGCGTACATGACAGCCTTGATGGTGTGCATGCGGTTCTCGGCCTCGTCGAAGACCTTGGAAGCGGGGCTCTCGAAGACCTCGTCGGTGACCTCCTGCTCGGTGATGCCGAACTGCTCGCACTTCTCGGCGCCAATGGTGGTGTTGGTGTCGTGGAAGCTGGGCAGGCAGTGCAGGAAGATGGCACCCGGGTTGGCCATAGCCATGACCTCGGAGGTAACACGATACGGAGTGAGCTGAGCGATGCGCTCGGCCCAGACCTCGTCGGGCTCGCCCATGGAGACCCACACGTCGGTGTAGATAACGTCGGCACCGGTGACGCCGTCCTTGACGTCGGTGGTCAGCTTGATGGTGCAGCCGTTGGCCTCGGCGATGGGCTTGCAGGCCTCGATGACGTCGTCGGCGGGCATGCACTCCTCGGGGCCGCAGGCCACGAAGTTCATGCCGAGCTTGGAGCAGACAACCATGAGGGAGCGAGCAACGTTGTTCTTGCAGTCGCCCATGAAGACGAGGGTCTTGCCCTTGATGTCGTAGTTGAAGTTCTCCTGGACGGTCAGGATGTCGGCGAGCATCTGGGTGGGATGCCACTCAGTGGTCAGGCCGTTCCACACGGGCACGCCGGACTTAGCAGCGAGCTCCTCGACGTCATCCTGGGCAAAGCCACGGAACTCGATGCCGTCATACATGCGGCCGAGAACGCGGGCGGTGTCCTCGATGGACTCCTTCTTGCCCATCTGCGACGAACCCGGATCGAGATAGGTCACGCCCATGCCCAGGTCCATGCCGCCGACCTCGAAGGCGCAGCGGGTACGAGTGGAGGTCTTCTGGAAGAGCAGAACGATGTTCTTGCCCTCGAGATAGCGATGCGGAACGCCAGCGCGCTTCATATCCTTGAAGTTCTTGGAGAGCTTGAGCAGGTACTCGATCTCCTCGGTGGTGAGGTCGAGAAGCTTGAGGAAGCTACGGCCGGAGAGGTTAACACCCATGGTTCGATTCCTTTCGAAGAAATGAATTACGTAAGTATCAGTGTTGCCCGTTTAACGGGCGAAGCCGGTGCGGTTGTAGGGGGACCGCACCGGAAACGGAAAGACTTAGAGGTCCTCGCGCCAGAAGGGCATGCTCATGCAGCGCGGGCCGCCGCGGCCGCGGGAGAGCTCGGCGGAGGGCACGACGAGAAGGTCCAGGCCCTCCTTGTACAGCACGTCGTTGGTGACGGTGTTGCGGGCGTAGACGCAGATCTTGCCGGGCTCGACGCACAGGGTGTTGGAGCCGTCGTTCCACTGCTCGCGGGAGGCCGCGATCGGGTCGCCGCCGCCGCAGGGGATCAGCTTGACCTGGTCGACGCCGGTGGCGTCCTCCAGGACGTGCTCGAGGGTGTCCTCGATCAGGCGGATGTTCACGTCGCCCGGGTTCTTGCCGGCGGTCAGCTCGTAGACGCGCAGGGTGCCCATGATGGCGGGGTGGATCGTGAACTTATCGACGTCGATCTGGGTGAAGACCGTGTCGAGGTGCATGAAGGCGCGCGAGACCGGGATGTCGAAGGCCAGGATGCGCTCGACCTTGGAGTCGGAGTTCCAGAAGATGTTCTGGGCCATGACGTCGATCGCGGCGGCCTGGGTGCGCTGGGAGATGCCGACGGCGAGGGTCTTCTCGTTGATGTTCAGCACGTCGCCGCCCTCGGTGTGGAACTGGCAGTCGCGGCGGAAGTACAGCGAGACGTCCTTGTAGTCGGGGTGGTACTTGAAGACGTACTTGCCGTACAGGGTCTCGCGGTTGCGGGTGACCGAGTACATGCGGTTGAGGTTGACGCCCTCGCCGACGACCGCGAACGGGTCGCGGGTGAAGTAGAGGTTGGGCATCGGGTCGATGATCAGGTCGGACTCGGACTCGGAGTTGACCAGGGAGTCGAGGGTCGTGGACGCCGTGAGGGGCATGTCGATCTCGGACTTGGTCATGCCGGCCATGGTCTTCTTGACGAACTCGAGGTTGTCCTCGATGGAGTCCAGCTTCTCGCGGACGATCTGCGGCATGTGCTGGCCGCGGATGCCGGCCTCGGCGATGTACTGGTCGGTGAACTCGGCGCGGGCGCCGGGGACCTGGTCGAACACCTCGGCGACGAGGTTCTCGAGATAGAGGACCTCCACGCCCTGGTCCCTCAGGATCTGGGCGAAGGTGTCGTGCTCCTGCTGCGCGACCTCCAGGAACGGGACGTCGTCGAACAGGAGTCGCTCGAGCTCGTCGGGCGGCAGGTTGAGGAGCTCGTCGCCGGGACGGTGCAGGCAGACCTTCCTGAGCTTGCCGATCTCGGAAGGCACGTGCAGACCTTTCGTCATGGCCTCCTACCTTTCTTTCGGGCCCTTGTCAGGGCCGATTCGTTAGCGCCCCTCCGTGTGAGGCGTTATTGCTGACGACATATTTATATCCAAAATCAGCTCATACTTCCACCTTGCCCCCGAACGGTTTTTTATAGGGGGTGAACGGCATACACATATACTTCACGCATGGCACACTTCATCTTAATAAAGCGTATTTACGTGCTTAAACGCGTTTTAATCCTAAAATCAAATGGAACTAAACTTTGTTAAACCATCCTCAAATTGCATATTTCCAATAAAGCTATGAATAGAATTAGCGGTTCACACCGCGTCTCAACCATTTTCATTTTTATTCAGAAAAAAGTTTGTCCTATTCATTTCTGATAAATAAATTACCGTTTACCAGACGCTTGATACCGTTCACCGGAAACTCAGTATAAGGCCCAGCGGATACCGCCTCGCTTTACGGCCCCATTTGTAACAACTTGACTTCTCGGTATAGAAAAACGGACCCGCTTCCCCTAGGGAAACGGGTCCGTTTTCGATTATCTTCGGCTAATTTGGATAAGGCCCCCGAAGACCATCGGAATCCTAGCGATCGAACTCCGCCAGTGCCTCGCCCAAAAGCCTCAGGCCCTCGCGCAGAACGTCCTCGCTCGCGCAGTAGCCCAGGCGTGCGCCGCAGGGAAGCTCAAAACGGCTACCGGGGACCAGCAGCACTCCCCTCTCGGACAGCAGGCGCCTGCAGAACTCCTCGTCATCCTCGGGAATATCCAGCTGGATAAACGAGGTGGACACGCCCTGCGGGGCCGTCCAGGAAACGCGATGCTGCGTATCGATCCAAGCCTGCGCGATATCGCGGTTGCCAAACACGATCTTGCGATTGCGCTCGAGAATCTTATCCTTGTGCTCAAGCACATAGGTCGCCAGAGCATCGTTGAACACGCCGCCGCAGATCATGGTGTAATCGCGATAGGTACGGATGCGGTTGGACACCTCTTTGTCGGCCAGGACCCAGCCCACGCGGGCCGCAGGTGTCGAATAGGTCTTCGACAACGAGTTGGTGACAATGGCCCTCTCGTACACGTCGACCATCGACATAAAGGACTCAGTGTTTTCGAGCGGCAGATACACCTCGTCGCACAGCACGTAGGCGCCCACCGAACGGGCGATCTCGGCAATCTGGCCGAGCATATCGGCATCGAGCACCGTACCGATGGGATTCGATGCGTTGTTTATGCAGATAAGCTTGGTGTTGGGGCGCACCAAGCGCTTGAGTTCCTCGATATCGGGCTTCCAGCCGAGTTCCTCGCGAAGCTCCCAATACTCGACCTCGGCGCCCAGCGTGCGCGGAATCTCGTAGAGCGGCGCGTAGGTGGGCCACTCGGCGATAACATGGTCGCCGGGCTCGACCACAGCCATGATGGCGTTGAGGTTAGCGCCCGTGCAGCCATTGGTCTGCAGAATGTGATCGGGATTGACCTCCCGACGATACAGCTTGGCAACCTCGGCCTTAAACTCCGGCGAGCCCTCGATCCAGCCGTAGTTCATCTTCTCGCGGTCCAGGCGCTCGTAGAACGTGGCGCCGTCCTGTTCATCGAGCGCGCGCAGCTCGCCCATGGTGAGCGACGAGATCGTCGACTGGGCGATGTCCCACGTGGCGCTCTTCTCCCAAACGTTGAGCCATTCCTCAACGCCAATCGTCTTGATGTCCATGGCCAAGCTCCTTACAAAAGCAGTCATCCAATCGTGTTGACGTTCCTCATACAAGATTGGGGCGGTGCGAAAACCCGCACCGCCCCAATGGGAGACATCTAATGGCAGCTAGATGTATGTATTATGACCTGTACGGGTCCTTGAAGACCTTAGAGGTCCTCGCGCCAGAAGGGCATGCTCATGCAGCGCGGGCCGCCGCGGCCGCGGGAGAGCTCGGCGGAGGGCACGACGAGAAGGTCCAGGCCCTCCTTGTACAGCACGTCGTTGGTGACGGTGTTGCGGGCGTAGACGCAGATCTTGCCGGGCTCGACGCACAGGGTGTTGGAGCCGTCGTTCCACTGCTCGCGGGAGGCCGCGATCGGGTCGCCGCCGCCGCAGGGGATCAGCTTGACCTGGTCGACGCCGGTGGCGTCCTCCAGGACGTGCTCGAGGGTGTCCTCGATCAGGCGGATGTTCACGTCGCCCGGGTTCTTGCCGGCGGTCAGCTCGTAGACGCGCAGGGTGCCCATGATGGCGGGGTGGATCGTGAACTTATCGACGTCGATCTGGGTGAAGACCGTGTCGAGGTGCATGAAGGCGCGCGAGACCGGGATGTCGAAGGCCAGGATGCGCTCGACCTTGGAGTCGGAGTTCCAGAAGATGTTCTGGGCCATGACGTCGATCGCGGCGGCCTGGGTGCGCTGGGAGATGCCGACGGCGAGGGTCTTCTCGTTGATGTTCAGCACGTCGCCGCCCTCGGTGTGGAACTGGCAGTCGCGGCGGAAGTACAGCGAGACGTCCTTGTAGTCGGGGTGGTACTTGAAGACGTACTTGCCGTACAGGGTCTCGCGGTTGCGGGTGACCGAGTACATGCGGTTGAGGTTGACGCCCTCGCCGACGACCGCGAACGGGTCGCGGGTGAAGTAGAGGTTGGGCATCGGGTCGATGATCAGGTCGGACTCGGACTCGGAGTTGACCAGGGAGTCGAGGGTCGTGGACGCCGTGAGGGGCATGTCGATCTCGGACTTGGTCATGCCGGCCATGGTCTTCTTGACGAACTCGAGGTTGTCCTCGATGGAGTCCAGCTTCTCGCGGACGATCTGCGGCATGTGCTGGCCGCGGATGCCGGCCTCGGCGATGTACTGGTCGGTGAACTCGGCGCGGGCGCCGGGGACCTGGTCGAACACCTCGGCGACGAGGTTCTCGAGATAGAGGACCTCCACGCCCTGGTCCCTCAGGATCTGGGCGAAGGTGTCGTGCTCCTGCTGCGCGACCTCCAGGAACGGGACGTCGTCGAACAGGAGTCGCTCGAGCTCGTCGGGCGGCAGGTTGAGGAGCTCGTCGCCGGGACGGTGCAGGCAGACCTTCCTGAGCTTGCCGATCTCGGAAGGCACGTGCAGACCTTTCGTCATGGCCTCCTACCTTTCTTTCGGGCCTTACTGGCCGAATGTATCAGCGCCCCTCCGTATGGGACGCTGCTTGCTGACAGCTCTAGTTATATCCAAAAACCACCTGCAATTCCACCTCGCCCCCGAACGGTCAGCAAAGTGCGATGAACGGTATATCGCATATGATTCCCCCATGATGCACTTCGGTTCTCTAAAGCAGGTTTTCAAAGGTAAATGTTCTTTTTTCTAAGGAATTAAGCTAGATTGCACAAATATTTTCATGTTTAGAAATTGCATAGCTAAAACGGTTTTCTGCATATATATGTCGTTTGTCCATGATTCAATTTGGATTCGATTATATTCAGCTCGCAATCATTCTTATTCATACATCCTCACCAGTTGAGTATGGATATAGATTGTTTCCAAACGAGTTGGGCAGTTAGTTGCATGCCTTGGCAGCGTAAGAAGTAGGTAAAGATACCGTTCACGCGATACGTCCGTGCCAGCGGTCGACTAAATTGAGACAATAGTGAAAAGTGTTAGGCTACCGTCCTCTACGGGGACTGAACGGACAGATGCATATGCCGAGCAAAATCGAAAAGAAGCAAGCCGCCGCAAAGCTGCGCAAGCCGCCGCGCGACTTCTCGTACACGCAAAACCGAGAGCTTAGCTGGCTGCGCTTTGACAACCGCGTGCTTGACGAAGCCTTCGATGAGACCGTTCCGCTGTTCGAGCGTCTAAAGTTCGTGTCGATTTTCGAGTCTAACCTCGACGAGTTTCTCATGGTGCGCGTGGGCGGCCTGTCCGACCTGGCAGAGCTCAAAAAACAACCTGTCGACAACAAGAGCAATATGACCGCCTCCGAGCAGGTCGATGCTGTCATGGCCGAAATGCCCGGGCTCCTTACCCGTTGGGAGTCCATCTTTAAGAGCATCGAGGGCAAGCTCGATACCTTGGGCGTTCACCGCGCCCGCATCGATTCGCTTACGCCCGAGGAGCACACCTTTGTAACCCGCTACTTCCAGGCCTACGTGTCGCCGGTCATCTCGCCGCTGGTCATCGATCCTCGCCACCCCTTCCCCAACCTACGCAATGGCGCGCTCTATCTGGCCTGCGGTCTGGACGGCGCCACCGACGAGGAGAGCCTGCTGGGCCTTATCGAGATTCCCGCCTCGATGAACCGCGTGGTCGAGATCCCCTCGCCCACCGGCACCTACTCCTACATCTTGCTCGAGGACGTCATCCTCGCCTGCCTGGACAGCTGCTTTGGCTCCTATAAGCCGCTGGATCGTGCGCTGATCCGCGTCACCCGCAACGCCGACATCGATCCGGACGGCGAGGGCGTCGAAGAGGAAGAGGACTACCGCCAGCACATGAAGCGCATCCTCAAGAAGCGCCTGCGTCTGCAGCCGGTAGTGCTCGCGGTCTCGGGGTCGCTCGAGAAGGCAACGCTCAAGACCATCCGCAAGGCGCTCGAGCTTTCGCGCCGCTCTGTTTTTACCTGCGATATCCCGCTCGACCTGGGCTACGTCTTTGGCATTGAGGGCAAGATTCCCGAGCACCTGCGCAACGAGCTGCTCTTTACGCCGTTTAGGCCGCAGCCCAATCCCACCATCGACATGACCCGCTCCATCCGCGAGCAGGTGCTGCAGCACGACAAGCTGCTCTTTTATCCCTACGAGGCCATGAACCCCTTCCTGGATCTGGTGCACGAGGCCGCCTACGACCCCGAGTGCATCTCGCTGCGCATCACGCTCTACCGCGTGGCCAAGCAGAGCCGCCTGTGCGAGTCGCTGATCGATGCTGCCGAGAACGGCAAAGAGGTCACGGTGCTCATGGAACTTCGTGCCCGCTTTGACGAGCAGAACAACATCGAGTGGGCCGAGCGCCTGGAAGAGGCCGGCTGCACCGTCATCTATGGTTCCGAGGGCTTTAAATGCCACTCAAAGATCTGCCAGCTCACCTATCGCGAGGGCATGGCGCTAACGCGCCTCACGCTTTTGGGCACCGGCAACTTTAACGAGAAGACGGCCAAACTCTACAGCGACTTTATGCTCATGACAGCCCATCCCGGCATCGGCGAGGACGCCAACCTGTTCTTCCGCAATCTGTCGCTGGGCAACCTGCGCGGCGACTACCGCTTCCTGGGTGTGGCGCCCGTCGGACTGAAACCGCTCATCATGCGCGGGCTTGACCGCGAGATCCAGCGCGCCCTTGCCGGCGAGCCCGCCCGCGTGTTCTTTAAGCTCAACTCGCTGACCGACCGCGAGGTTATCGACAAGATCGCCGAGGCATCGTGTGCCGGCGTGCGCGTAGACATGATCATCCGCGGCATCTCGTGCCTCAAGCCCGGTGTTCCGGGCAAGACCGAGAACGTGCATGTCCGCTCCATCGTCGGACGCTTTTTGGAGCACGCGCGCGTCTATGCTTTCGGCGTGGACTCGGACATGATTTACCTGAGCTCGGCAGACATGATGACGCGCAACACCGAGCACCGCGTGGAGATTGCCTTCCCCGTGCTCGACCCCACCTGCCGCGCCCTAGTGCACGAGTACATGGGCATGCAGCTGCGCGACAACGTGAAGGCCCGCAGCCTCACGAGCGACGGCACCTGGGTCCCCGTGGAGCGTGCAGAGGGTGAGAAACCCTTCAACTCGCAGGAAGCCCTGCTGGAGCGTGCCTATCGCAACGCCGAGGCCGCCGCGCAGCAGCGCGCACAGGAGAAGGAACGTGTGGCCGAGGAGGCCATTCAGGCCGAGGTTGAACACGGGGCAGCTGCCAAACCGGAAGCGGTTGCAGCTCCCCCGGTGAATGAGCCCGAGGCTGCCGCAGAGCCCGCCGTGGAGAAAGCGCCCGAGCCCGCTACTGCGACTCCGGAGCCCGCCGCCGAGGCAAAGCCCGCCCCTGCTCCTGAGCCGCAGCCGGCCACACCCAAGGTCCAAGAGGTCCAGGCGACCGTCATTGAGCCCGAGCCTGCACCTGCACCTCAGCCCGATCCGCAGGTCATCAAGCCCGCACCCGAGACGAGCGCCCGTCGCGATAAGCCCGCCGGCAAGACCAAGGCCATCGAGCGCCATCGCCCCGGCCGCGTGCGCATGGGCCTGGGTCTGATCGGCCTGGGTCTTAAGACGCTCATTACCGGCAAGACGAAATAGTCGTTTGTAGAAGCAGTTTGTAGAAGCGCCCCGCATTTGAGGAAAGCCTCGGATGCGGGGCGCTTTTCCCTGCTACCATGGTGCGAACAACAACGCGAATGACAGGCAGGAATATGAAGCTCACTATAGAATCGATGACCTACGGCGCCGACGGGCTGGCGCACGCCGACAACGGCAAGGCCGTCTTTGTGCAGGGCGCCGTGGCAGGCGACACCGTCGAGGCCGAGGTCGTACAGGACGGCAAGTCGTTCATGCGTGCCCGCACCACCGAGATTCTGGAGCCAAGCCCCGATCGCATTCAGCCTCCCTGCCCCTTCGTGGGCATCTGCGGCGGCTGCTCGTGGGGCAATCTCTCACGCACGGCACAGCTCGCCGCCAAGGAGCAAAATCTGCGCTCCACGCTCGAGCGCATCGGCAAGTTCAGCCCCGATCAAGTCGATGAACTGGTGCAACCCATCCGCCACACCAAGGATGATTGGGGCTACCGCAATAAAATCGAACTCGAGCCGACCGTTGTAAACGGCCGCGTGCGTCTTGGCATGCACGGTGTCGATCCTCGCAAGATCGTGACCGTCGATTCGTGCCCGTTGTTCGACAAACGCTTCCCCAAGGCACTCAAATCGGTCGTCGGCGCGCTCAATTATCTGAGCGGCAGCCACGACCTGGGCCTTGAGCGCGTGGGCATTCGCGCCTCGCGTCGCACCAAGGCACTCGAGGTGGCGCTCTGGACGCCTACGGGCTCTTTCCCGCGCTCGCAAGTCTCGCGCGTGTTGGCAGACGCCGCGCACCCCACAAGTGTCGTACGCGTGATGAGCAAGGGCGAAAAGAAGGCCCGCCGTGTTTCCAAGGTCGAAATGCTCGTCGGAGAGGGCTCATGGACCGAGAATATCGCCGAGGGTCAGATGCGCTTGTCTGCCCCGTCTTTTTTCCAGGTCAACACCAAGGGTGCCGAGATTTTGATCGAGCTTGTCATGGAAGCGCTCGACCCGCAGGAAGACGAGCTTGCCGTGGACCTGTACTGCGGTGCCGGCACCTTTACCCTGCCGCTCGCCCGCCGCTGCGACTTTGTCGCTGCCGTCGAGGCCTACGGCCCCGCCGTGCGCGACCTGCGCCGTAACCTGGAAATCAACAAGCTTGATAACGTCGACGTCATTGGCGGAGACGCGGTGCGCGAGTTCCCCGACCAGGATGCCGACGTCTTGGTGGTCGACCCGCCGCGTGCGGGCCTCGCCCCCGAAGCCATCGACCTTATCGCCAGCACGAGCGCTCGCGATGTCGCCTACGTGAGCTGCGATCCGGCCACCCTGGCGCGCGACCTCAAGCGCTTTGCCGAAGAAGGCACCTTCTCCCCCGTAAAGATCACGCCGGTCGACCTGTTCCCACAAACCTTCCACTGCGAAACCGTCGTCCACCTCAAGCGCAACTAGCCACTTAATCATTGCTCAGAAAAATCATTGGGAAATCGAGCGTGGCAAGCGGAGGTCTTCGGGGTATAAGACGGCTAATTGTATGCCGCCTATGAAAGGAACCCCCATGCCCAGCGTTGCCGTTCTCGCCGCCGATGGCTTTGAAACTATTGAATGCTTGACCATGGTCGATGTCATGCGTCGCGGCGGCGTGCGTGCCACGCTCGTCTCGATCATGCCCACGCGCGAGGTCGTAAGCTCGCTGCAGATCCCCGTGACCTGCGATGCGCTCTTTGATGAGATCAACTTTGACGAGTACGACTGCGTCGTGCTGCCCGGCGGCCTGCCCGGTGCCACCAACCTGCGCGCAGATCAGCGCGTCTGCGACGTAGTCTGCGAGTTCGCCGCAACCAAGCACGTCGCCGCCATCTGCGCCGCCCCGTTTATCCTGGGCGAGCTCGACCTGCTCGAGGGGCGCCATGCCACGTGCTTCCCTGGCTTTGAGAAAAGCTTCCCCGAAGGCGCTTATACCGGCGAGAAGGTCACGCAAGACGGCAACATCATCACTGCCAGCGGCATGGCACAGTCACTCCCCTTTGCATTGGAGCTGCTGCGCACGCTCGCCGGCGACAAGGCCGTCGAGAAGGTCGCCGAGGGCATCCAACTATGATTTTGGCTTCGCAATCGCCGCGCCGCATAGAGCTGATGCGCGGGGCAGGCTACAACATTCGCGTGATTCCCGCGGATATCGACGAAACGCCCTTTGATGGCGAGGCCCCGCTCACGCTTGTCGAGCGCTTGGCACGCGCCAAGGCGGCTGCCGTTGCTGCCGAGTATGCCGAGCCCAATGAGCTGACGGTCGCGGCCGACACCATCGTCACCTTTGACGGCGAGATTCTGGGCAAGCCGGCAACCGAGGACGAGGCGCGCACCATGCTCCGTGAGCTTTCGGGCCGCACGCACCAGGTCGCAACCGGCGTCTGCATCGTTAAAGCCGGCGACGCTACAGCCCCGCATGCCGCCGAGAGCCTATCCTTTGTCGATGTGACCGACGTGACGTTCTACGAGCTCACCGACGAGCAGATCGAGCGCTACGTCGCCTCGGGTGAGCCCATGGACAAGGCCGGCGCCTACGGCATTCAGGGCACAGGCGGACGCATGCTCGTGCACGATATTTCGGGCGACTTCTATAACGTGGTGGGCCTACCCATCGCCCGCGTCGCGCGCGCGATTCAAAAACTCTCGTAATTGCATCTGGCGCTGGGTATTCCCCAGCGCCTACAATTATGGCGTACCGTACGGATCCCGACCGGGCACAAGGCGCGGCGGAAAACCGATAGGAGTTAAACATGGATACACTGCTCGAGGCCATTGACGTCTGCGATGTCGATGGCTTTTGCTATGGCAACTATACGGACGAGGAGGCCGGCACCGGTTGCACCGTAATCGTGGCACCCGAGGGCGCCACCGGCGGTGTTGACGTTCGCGGCGGTGCTCCCGCTTCGCGCGAAACCGACCTGCTGCGACCTGAGAACACCGTCGACAAGGTCCACGCCGTCTGCCTTTCGGGCGGATCGGCCTTTGGCCTCGAGGCTGCAAGCGGCGTCGCTCGCGAGCTTGAGAGCCGCGGCATCGGCCTTCCCGTCGGCGCCACGCAGGTGCCTATCGTGTGCTCCAGCTGCATCTTCGACCTTGCCTTTGGCGACCCCACCGTGCGCCCCGACATTGAGGCCGGCATCGCCGCCGTGTGCGAAGCACTCGACCACACCCCCACCAAGCTCGAACAGGGCAACGTAGGCGCCGGCACGGGCGCCACCGTGGGTAAGCTCATGGGGCCCGCCACCTGCATGAAGGCCGGCCTTGGAGCTGCCGCCGTGGCGCTCGGCCCCATCAAGGTGGGCGCCGTGGTCTCGGTCAACGCCTGCGGCAACGTTGTCGACCCCTTCACCGGCGAGTGGGTCGCCGGTATGCGCGCCGCAGCCGATAGCGACCAGATCGTCGACATGGAACTCGCAGCCTTTGCCGCCGCCGGATCCATGCAGATGCCGCTCGACCGCACCAACACCACCATCAGCTGCATCGTCACCAACGTGGAACTCACTAAGGCACAAGCCACCAAGGTCTCCCAGATGGCCGCAGACGCCTACGCACACGCCATCCGCCCCACACACACCACCAACGACGGCGACACCATCTACACCCTCGCCAGCGGCAAACTAGGCGCCCAAGCAAGCGCCGCCGTTCCCCTAGACCTGCTGGGCATGCTCGCCGTAAGGGCCCTGGAAACCGCCATCGTAAACGGAGCCAAAACCGCCAAAACCTCCCACGGAATCCCAGGTGCTGCGAAGTAATCTCACTCGACCGTCGGTCGGAGGCGGGCGGGCATTACGTTTGCTGCTCTACAGTCCTATGCAAGACGAAGGCCACATTAAGTGGCCTTCTTTGCATGCGGAACTCGCGACAAACGTAATGCCCGCCCGCCTCCGACCGACTACCAACTAATATTTTTTCAGCCCAGGCCCCTGTGTACCGCGCGTCGAAGATCTTCAAATTCAAATAACCTGACAATCGATTCTTATAGCAGAGGCCCCTTGGCCTTTAGTTTGATACAAGTTCCGCACGAGCCGGAAAGCACTTAATGTGCTTTCCGTGCGAGCAGGACTGTTCGCAGTAGCAAACTAAAGGCCAAGGGGCCCAGTCAACCTATCAGCAGCGATTACTCAGCAGCTAGTTGAATTTGAAGATCTTTGAGGCAAGACGGTATAGGCCGAGTGTGGTTTTGTCTCCGGCCCGTCCGCGCAGATTGGTGAAGAACCCGACCACGCCGTAGCGGGCACGACGATACATGCGCTCGTCGTAGGCCTTCAAATCATTCCACAGCGTCTTTAGGCGCTCGTCGGCGCAATCTTCCTCGGAAAGCTTGGTGAGCACCGAGCAGATCGCCATCATCATGGTGAAATAGCTCATCATGTACGAGCGCAGACGCGACGACTCAACATCGCTGTACAGGTGGTACGACTCCATCATGATGCGCGTCACACGGAACTGCTGGTCCAGACGCTTGACCATCGTGGCCTCGTTGACGCTCTGGCCTTCGCGACCGATAAAGTAGCGGTAGAGGTCGATGTCGGCGTAGTACATAGTCTTGCAACGCGGCAGCGGCACGTAGGCGTAGATGTTGTCCACATAGAACGTGTGCGGCGGCATGGGAAGGTTGGACTCGCGCAGCACATCCGTGCGATAGCACAGGCTGTGCATGAGTAGGTTCTGGTCCAGGCGGAAATGACCGATCTGATCCCAGGAAAAGATCTTTTTGCGCGGCAGGGCAAATTTGTAGCCAATAGCGGTATGCGTGCCCTCGTAAACCTTCTCGTACACGTAGTTCGAGATAAACAGGTCAACGCGCTGGTCGCGCTCCTCAAAGCCACGCAGAATCGACAGCATGGTCGAAAGGGCAGCGCCGTCAAGCCAGTCGTCCGAGTCGACAACCTTGTAGTAGGTGCCCTGCGCCTCGCGCAGACCCGAAAGGACGGCAATACCGTGACCGCCATTCTCCTGGTGCACCGCGCGGATGATTCCAGGATAACGTGCCTCCCACTCATCGGCCTTATCGGCCGTCTCGTCCTTGGAGCCGTCGTCCACCACGATAATCTCGATATCGGTAGCGTAATTGCTCCCCTCCAAGATGGAGGTGATGCAATGGTCCATGTCCTTGGCGGCGTTATACGAGGGAATACCGAATGTTATGACTTTATGCATGGCAGGCGATAATCTCATCCGAAAGATCGAGGGCAGAATTGGTCACGGCGTCCATATCGTAGTAACGATACTCGGCCAGACGACCCACCGGGTGGAAGTTCGTCAGGTTCTGGACGCGCTCAAGATAGCGCTCATAGAGCTCACGGTTCTCGGGCTCAAGAATGGCGTAGTACGGCGTCTCGCCCGAGCCGGGCGTATAGGCCTTGGAGTACTCCTTCATGATGGTGGTCTTGCCGGGCAGGACCTGACCGGTCATGTTCTTGAACTCGGTGATGCGCGTGTAGTCCTCGCTCGTGGTGTAGTTGACAGTGCCCACGGGCTGGAACTGGTCCATATCGAGCGTCTCGAACTTCATATCGAGCGTGCGGTACGGCAACGCACCCAAGTCGAGGTTGAACAGCTCGTCGAGTGGACCGGTGTAGACGATCTCGCCACCATAGACCTTGCCGTCGATCTTGACGGTGGTGTCGTCGATTTCAAAGAGGTCACGGGCGTCCACGTCGCAGAACACGTCGATCAGGTCGTGGTCGAGCATGTGCTCAAAGAGCGCCGTGTAGCCCTCCTGCGGCATGCCCTGGAAGGGAGCTTGCGGGAAGTAGCGGTCATCATCGCCCACAAAGACGGGAACGCGGCCGGTGATCGAGGGGTCGATCTGATCGGGCGTCTGGCCCCACTGCTTCATGGTGTAATGTAAAAAGACGTTCTCGTAGACGTAATCGGCGACCTCGGCAAGATCCGGGTCGTTCTTCTTACGCAGCTCCATAATGGGCACCTTGACATCCTTGCCAAAGGTCTCCACGAGCTTCTGATACAGCTCCTCGCCGCGCTCGTCACCAAAGGCGAGCTTGAGACTCGCATGGTTGAAGGGCACGGGCATAAGGGTACCGTTGATGTTGGCGAGCACCTTGTGCTGATAATCCGTCCACTTGGTAAAGCGCGACAGGAAATTGTGCACGCGCTCGTTAAAGGTATGATAGATATGCGGACCGTACTCGTGAATCAGGATTCCGGCCTCGTCAGTGCAGTCATAGGCATTGCCCGCAATGTGGCTACGGCGCTCCAAAACGGCAACACGATAGCCAATGGTCTCGGCAAGACGGCGGGCGCAAACGGCACCGGCATATCCAGCACCGACGACAATCATGTCGTACGCGCCGGCGTTAAAGCCTTCAGGCAGGCCTGAGGTAATCTGCATCGATACTCCTTGTCAAAAGCCACGGGCTCGTTAGCTGGGCTTTTCTCGAACATTCTTCGAGACATATTTATCAGAGCGATTATAGCGCTAATGCGTCCTATAATGAGCTTGCCACACAAGGAAAGCTCAAGCACCGCGGCGTACATAATTGAAAGGTAAACCCGCTAGCAGCGGGTTTATTCGTGAACAGCCGGGTGCCTGGAGCTTAGCGAAACGCTTGTAAGGAGTAACATGAGCGATTTCCTAAACCGTATGAAGTCTGCCGCCAAGGCCGACCTTAAGACGATCGTCCTGCCCGAGGGCGAGGATCCGCGCACTATCGTCGCGGCCACCAAAATCATCGAGGAGGGCCTGGCAAAGATCGTCATCCTGGGCAACCCCGACGAGATCAACGTTCCCGGCGCTACCGTCATCGACCCGCGCAACGCCGAGAAGCACGAGGAGTACGCGCAGAAGTTTGCCGAGCTCCGCGCCAAGAAGGGCGTTACCATCGAGCAGGCTCGCGCCCAGGTGATGGACGCCACCTACTTTGGCACCATGATGGTCAAGATGGGCGACGCCGACGGCCTGG